>JBJFBR010000246.1:21367-31044 GCA_051888545.1 Oscillospiraceae bacterium | reverse complement strand
CCTCTTGCCATGTAATTTCCCATTTCAAGAGCTTCTTTTTCTATGGCGTTGAACATCTGAATATCCTTGGGATATTCTTTTTTAATTCTTAAAGCAGCTTCCTTTTCTGTCATGCTTAAATGGCCATACATCATTTTTTGCCACATCTGCCTGCTCCAATCAGGATTAATTTCGGATAAAAACCTTGCAATGTCATCAGCATTCCGATACCACTTTTTTCGCAGTTCGTCTGCTTTAGCTGTATCCATATCTTTATCAGCATTGACCAGCTCTCCGCCAATCTGCAAATGCTCTGTCAATAAGGCTTTCAGCGTATCTGCATTCTTTCTGCCGTAAAATCCCTCAAAAGCATCAGCAAAGTCCTGTGGATTTTCAAGCAGCCTGTCAGTAACATGCTTTAAATCTGCAAGTCCCTCAACTGTGCTGATTATAAAAAAGCGAGTCCAATAAACGTGCTGCGACCATAGCATTCGCATCTGATTATATAGGTCAAGCTTATCGCATTTGCAAAATTTCTTCATACCAAAACTCCCTGTCATATAATTTAAGTCACTAAGGTGCCTGCCCCCCTATAGTATGGGGAACATCTTGCTGTTATATATTATCATATGAAATCAGACAGTTTTTGTTACATTGCCTTTTAACCACAAAAGCCGCCACAATAATGTGACGGCTGAAAATTATTGATTGTATCGGTTATACGTTTTCCTGTTCTTCTTTAAGCTTTGCAAAACATTCGCTGCAATATACAGGTCTGTCCTCTCTCGGCTTAAATGGAACAACAGCTACACCACCGCAAGCAGCACATGTTGCTTCATAAGTCTGTCTGCCTTCTTTAGCAGCTCTTTTGCGTGCATCACGACAATTCTTGCATCTCTGAGGCTCATTCTGAAAGCCTTTTTCTGCATAGAATTCCTGCTCGCCTGCAGTAAATACAAATTCTTCTCCGCATTCTTTACAAACTAAAGTCTTGTCTTCGTACATAATAAGTTACCTCACATATTTTGATTTCCGGAACATATAGGGTTCCTGTTATTTTGCAAAATTATTCCAGACATGATCTCAAAACCGTTTTAAGCTTTTTTCTTACTCTCTGCATAGCATTGTCCACCGTTTTGACTGAGCAATTCAGCTTCTGAGCTATCTGATTATAAGATAAATCAGTTAAATACAGTTGAAATACTCGCCATTCCTGCTCTGATAAAGCAGAAATGATTTTATCATAAATCTCATTCAGCTTTACTTTTTCCAAAACAATATTATCAGGAATTTCCGAAAAGTCATCAACAATGTCTTCCGGTATTTCAGAAACTTCTTCTCCAATATGCTTTAGCTTATAACTCGCAGAAATCATTTTATTTCGTATGCACACATACGCATAAGTTGAAAACTTGCTGTTTTTATGGCTGTCATAGGTTTTAACCGCATTCATTAATCCAATAAAACCTTCCTGAATCAAATCGTCGGCATTATCCTGTGATATTTTACCTGCCAATGCTTTTATGATACATATACAACGAGAAAACAGCTCAAAAGCTGCCTCCTTATCGTTTCTTGCTTTTACGGCAAGCTCTTCATCGGATAAATTTTCAAAACTGCAGTATTGTATTTTACCCAACTCGATTTCACCATCCGCACAATTTTACAAAATAATAATAGCACACTAACTAAAGTTTGTCAAGCAACTTTCAATTTTTTGTTATAACTGACACATCTCGTATCATTAATATGTTAATGTTGCATAACAAATTAATCTATATTACAATATTCTTCCCTGCCGCTTTTAAAAATATCCCCGCCGTAGCAGTCATTGGCAACAACCAGAGGAAAATCTTCAAAATAAAGCTTTTTAACAGATTCGCAGCCCAGATCTTCAAAAGCTATAACTTCGCAGGACTTTATGCAGTTTGCAGCCAAAGCACCGCATCCGCCGATAGCGCAAAGATATATAGCTTTGTTGCGCACTATTGCGTCAACTACCTCTTTGGAGCGTTCGCCCTTTCCTATCATTGCTCCCAGACCTGAGTCAAGAAATCTTGGTGCAAATCTGTCCATTCTGCCTGATGTTGTAGGACCGCAAGAACCAATGGGTTTTCCTTCAGGAGCCGGAGTAGGACCTGCATAATATATGACTGCGTCCTTTAAATCATATGGCAGCTTTTCGCCCTTGTCCAGCAGAGCATTTATTCTTTTGTGGGCAGCGTCTCTTGAAGTATAAACCGTGCCGGAAAGCAGAATCTTGTCACCGCAGCGAAACTCCCCTGCACGTTTTTTCAGCTCTTCGGCTTTGCATTTATATACCTGTGACATAAAAACCTCCGTAAAAAAGGCGAACCATGTTAAACGGCTCGCCTGTTGTTCAAAAATTATTTATTTGAGAATATGTTGAAAATATCGTCATAATAATTTGGATTGTCAGCAGCCTTAACGCCGGCTTTGTGCATTGCCTCTGCATTTGCCTGGCTGTTCTTTAAAGCTGATGCAACAGCAGCATTGTTTCTTGGAAGTTTAAGAGTTTTTCCGTTTCCGTCATAATCTGCAGCAATAACAGTAACCCAGACCTCATCAGTAGCCTCGCTGTCATAACCATTACCGAAGATGATTTCAGCATCAGGATCAACAGCCTCTGTAATTGCATTTGTAAGAGCGTCAATTTCATCAACAACAATATCTTCAGACATTGTAATATTAACAAGCAATCTCTTTGCACCCTTGATTGATGTTTCAAGCAGCTCGCTTGAGATAACCTGAGATACAACATCCTGAACCTTATCCTTGCCGGTTCCGTGACCGATAGCCATGTGAGCATATCCTGCGTCTTTGATAATTGTTGTAATATCTGCAAAGTCAACGTTGATTTCATCATGTCTGGTAATAATTTCAGCGATTGAAATTACATCTGTCTTTAAAACATCATCAGCAAGGGCATATGACTGACGCATTGTAAGCTTTTCCTTGCCGTTAAGAAGATTCTGGTTAGGAATAACAATAAGAGCGTCTACATTTTCAAGCAAAGCTTCAATACCCTTTTCAGCCTTATCCATTTTCTTAGGGCCTTCAAAGTTAAATGGCTTTGTAACAACGCCGACAGTAAGTTTTTCAAGGTCATGAGCAATCTGAGCTACAACGGGAGCAGCACCAGTTCCTGTACCGCCTCCCATACCGGCAGTAATGAATACCATATCAGCGTCCTTGATAGCTTCGGAGATCTCTTCCTTGCTTTCCTGAGCTGAAGCTTCACCAATTTCCGGTTTAGCACCTGCGCCAAGACCATGAGTAAGTTTAGCACCTATCTGAATTTTCTCAGTAGCTTTTGAATTTTTCAATGCCTGGATATCAGTGTTAATTGCGATATATTCAACATTTCCGTCTATACCTGCAGCAGCGATACAGTTAAGTGCATTTCCGCCGCCTCCGCCGACACCTATTACTTTGATCTTTGCTCCTTCAGCAGGGGCTTCAACATATTCATAAGCCATTTTAACTTCCTCCTATTTGTCGCTTTTCTTGAATTACATATATAAATCAAATCGTAAAATCTGTATAAGTAACCATAATACCATAATATATGATATCATAATTTTTAAAAAAAGTAAAGTGCTAATTCAAATTATTTGTTAATTTTTATTTAACAATACACAGCGCTTAACATATTAGGCGTTGCTACCTTAATCATCGCTTTCAGGGATTGCAGATATGCCGCTTTCCGCACTGTTATAAATTACAGAGCCTTTGTAATTGTCTCCCAGCTTTTCAGTAATAACGATTTTAAGATATTTCAGCTTATAATCAAGGTCAAGAGAGCTTCCCACTGTAACCTTGATATTGTTGTTATAAACAAACTTAATATCTGCCCTGTCAGTTAAATCAATTTGTGTTATCTTTTTAAAATCAAGCTGCTGAATATTGTCCATAAACTCCAGAAGGACCTTAGTGGTCAGAACATCATTAGTTTCAAGAGCCTCTCCTGCCTTAACGCTTTTAAGTCCCTTAACCTTTACAAGAGGAATGTTGCTATTTCGTTTGTCATTTCCTGCTTCAAGAATTTTTCCCGAATTTGAAAGCACATAATACTTGTCGTCAACCTGTATATCCGCCGCCTTTGCAGCTTCCTTGACATCAATTATAAGAGATGAAGGAAACTTCTTTTTAACGCTGACAGAATCAATATATACAAGATTATCCGAAAGACGTTTTTCAATCTTTTTTGTATCTGTTCTTATGAGATTTCCCTTGTTCGGAATACCTCCCACAACAAAAATCTGATTTTTGTCATAAAGTGTTACACCGTTGATGACAACGCTGTTTGTATCATAATTAAAAAAGCAGGTCATACACAAAATTATCATTACCAGAGCCGCAAAAATAATTGCAACAGCATAGTAACCGTTCATATTATGGCGTCTGCGCCGGCGGTCCACCTTAACATTTCTGCCGTGCATAACCTTTATTTGTGCATTTCCTTCTCCGCTTTTTATAACATCTTTCATATTATCTGTCCTTTTGATACTCTTATTCAGAACCGTTTTATTCTTCCGCCCACCGATGACAGCTGATTTTCAATTTCCTCATATCCACGGTCAATAAGTCTTACATTGGAAACAATAGTTTCACCCTCAGCGGCCAGAGCAGCGATTACAAGTGCCGCACCGCCTCTTAAATCAGTAGCCACAACATTTGCACCGTAAAGCTTTTTGACCCCTTCAATAACCGCAACCTTGCCTTCCACCTTTATATCAGCACCCATTCGCACAAGCTCATCTACATGGCGATATCGGTTTTCAAAAATGTTTTCCACAATAACGCTTGTTCCCTGAGCTTTTGTAAGAGTTGCCATAATTATAGCCTGAGCGTCAGTAGGAAAACCCGGATAGGGCATTGTCCTTATGGTTTTAACAGCCTTGAGATTTCTTCTTCCGTTTAAGTATATTTTATCCTCACAGGTATAGACGCCGCAGCCCATCTGCTCGAATACGGGTAAAACCGTTGCAATATCATGAGCATTGGAATGTGTAAGGCATATTTCTCCCCCCGTAACAGCAGCTGCTCCCAGAAGCGTGCAGGCAACTATTCTGTCAGGCATAACCGTATATTCACAGCCGTGAAGCTCCTTGACGCCTGTTATATAAACTATTCCGTTTTCACTTATATTTATCCTAGCACCGCAGGCATTGAGAAATCCTGCAAGGTCGGCAATTTCAGGTTCTCTTGCCGCATTGTAAATAACCGTATCGCCTTTTGCGGCACAGGCTGCAAGCATTATGTTCTCGGTAGCACCCACAGAAGGAAACGATAAATTTATTCTTGCACCTTTCAGCCCTTTTGGCGTCTGACAGTCAAGAACTCCGTGTTCCTCATTAATAACCACGCCCATTTGTCTGAATGCAGCAAGATGTAAGTCTATAGGTCTGGGACCAAGCTCACATCCCCCGGGAAAAGACAGCCGGCAGCTGCCCGTTCTGCCAAGAATTGCGCCCATAAAAACAATAGATGAACGCATTTCACGCATTAATGATTCGGGAACAAAGCTGTTGCTTATGCACTCAGAATCAACTGTTACAGTGTGGTTGCTGAATTTACAGTCAAAGCCTAAGCAGTTCAGTATCCTGCATGAAGCAAAAACGTCTGAAAGCCTGGGGCAGTTATGAATTATGGTTTTTCCTTTTGGGAGCACTGAGGCTGCCAGCAAAGGCAGAACGCTGTTTTTTGCTCCCTGAACGGCAATTTCCCCACTGATTCGTCTTTCTCCCTCTATTCTAAGCCTTTGCATAGTAATCTCCCTTTCAAAGAAATTCATCATATACTATGCAAAACTGAGCAGAATAGTTCTTATTTCTCAATCAGAGGTTCAAGAGCATTTAAAATTCTCTCATTAGTGTCTTTTATATAAAGCTTTGCAGAATTAGCCGAAAGCTCAGCCATTTTTTCAGGATTTGAGATAAGCTCGTCAAGCTTATTTATAATTGTGTTTTCCTGAAGATTTTTCTCTTCAAAAACAAAGCCTGCTCCTGCATTCTGTAACACCATACCGTTGTGATACTGGTGGTTTTCCGCAACCATAGGCGAAGGAATAAGTATTGCACCCCTGCCCACAGCCTCAAGCTCTGCAAGGGTACTTGCACCGCATCTTGTTATAACAAGGTCGGCTGCTGCCATAGCCAAAGGCATATTTATATAATCCTTTACAATAAGGTGAGGATTGCCCTTCACCTTTACGCCGTCATTTTGAAGCTGTTTGATATAATTTGCGTAGCCCTTGTATGTGCCGTAGGAGTGAATATGATTGACCTTGATATTCTTCTCCTGATACCACTTAAAGACTCTTGCCATATTTTCATTTATAACTCTTGAGCCGAGACTTCCCCCCGATGAAAGGATACAGATATCGTCTTGCTCAAAGCCCAGTTCTTTTTTCGCTGCGGTTTTGGTTTTCAGCTCAAAGGCTTTTCTTACAGGAAGTCCCGTTACAACAGCCTTTTTCATAACATCAGCCTCAAGGTTTTTTGTTTCTGCCACAGTAAGCATTATAACATCAACGTTTTTAGAAAGCATCTTTGTGGTAACCCCTGCAAAAGCATTTGCTTCGTGAATTGCAGTTTTAATACCCATTTGTGCAGCCTTTCGCACAATTGGTCCCGAAACATATCCTCCTGTACCGATAACCAGATCAGGCTTGAAATTGTTTATGATTTCTTTTGCTCTTTTGCCGGATTTACTGAGATAATATGCTGCTTTAAGATTTCGTTTTATATTCTCCGGCGATAATTTACGCTGAAAACCTTCAATCATAAACGGTTCAAAAGGATAGCCGTTCTGTGGAACGATTTTAGACTCAAGCTTTGTAGGGTTTCCCGCAAAACAGAATTCAGCGTCAGGATATTTTGACTTTATTATTTCTGCTATAGCAAGTGCGGGATTAATATGACCTGCTGTACCGCCGCCTGCCAATAATACTCTCAGCATTGTAACACACCTCTTTTGTTATTTTCTCGCTCTTTGTCTCGATATATTTAAAAGTATTCCCATTTCTGCCAGCTGCAATACTAAGGCAGTTCCCCCTGAACTGAAGAAAGGAAGAGCAATACCGGTGTTAGGGAAAGCGTTGCAGGATACTGCTATGTTAAGAAATGCCTGCACGCCTATCTGCAGAACTATACCTACAGCCATAAGCATACCGAATCTGTCCTTTGCATTCACCGCAATATAAAAACCTCTTATAACAAAAAGCAGGAACAGCAGGATAACTGCCAAAGCTCCCAGAAAGCCCAGCTCTTCGCAGATAATAGAGAAAATAAAGTCGTTCTGAGATTCCGGAAGATATAAATATTTCTGTCTTGAGTTGCCGAAGCCAAGTCCGAACCAACCCCCTGAACCTATGGCAAGCAAACCCTGATATGTCTGAGCAGTATCACCGCTGATATCAGACGTAGGATCTCGCCAGCTCTGAAATCTTGTGGTAAGATAGGAGAATTTATCACTGCCTGAAAGCAGCATAAAAAGCACGAACAATACAACAAGTATAAGACCTGCACAAAGGAACATAGCCATATGCTTTTTCGGCACATCGCCCACAAACATCATTGCTATGCCTATTACAAGCACCAGCAGAACAGCTGACAAATGTCTCTGCAAAACAAGTGCACCGCAGGTTGCAATCAGAATGGTTGCAAAAGGAGCTATGGAATACTTCATTGATTTGAACTTGGGAAAATTAAGTGCAAGCAAATAAGCAAAAATCATAATGAAGCTTATTTTCAAAAGCTCGGAGGGCTGAAAGGAAATCGGTCCGATGCTTATCCACCTGCTGGCATCAGCTGTCGATTTGCCGAAAAATGCTGTAAACAGCGATAAAAACTCAATTATGATATACGAGAAAAAAACTACTTTCGTGTTCTGAAAGAAATGATAATCCAGAACAGATGTTAAAAACATTATAGCCGTGCCTATCACAGCAGCCACAAGCTGTGTTTTAAGATATGCGTATGGGTTGTTGCTTTCATAAAGGCTGGTTGCATAGCTTGCAGAAAACATCATTATAAGACCAAATACCAGCAGCACAAGAACGATGAGAAAAAAAGGTTTGTCAATTTCAGTAAGATAAAACTTGAAATTAAGTTTATTTCTTGCCTGAGCCACCTGCTTTGGTCTGCCTACGCCGTGAACTGTAATTCCGGCAGCTGATTCTTTTTTCGCCATTCTGCAGCCTCCTTTACATAATTTTTGTACTGTATACGGCAAAGGCAACACCTGCTGCTCCGCCGATTATTGTCATAATTGAAAATATAATCATTATTTTATAGTCAGAATATCCTTTTGTCATAAAATGTCCGTGCAGGGTTTCCCCTTTGAATACAAGCTTTTTGCTTTTTTTATACACTATAAACTGAATAAGTGAGCAAAACCCGTCAATAAAAAAGCCTGTGCCTGCAAGGAGTACGCATATATGCAGCTTTGAAACTACGGCAAGTCCTGCTGCAATGCCGCCTAAAAGTAAAGCTCCCGACTGTCCCAGCTGTATTTTGGCGGGAGAAATGTTCCATATAAGAAATCCTCCGCATACAGCTGAAAAAACATATCCGAAAACAGTCAGCCGGTCGTTTCCTGTAACTGCACCGTATGCAGCGAAAAACAATGTATATATCATAATGCTAAGTGTGCAGAGTCCCCCTGCCGAGGATTTTGTGTTTCCGCCGAAGCAGTCATGCACCTTAACAGCATTTATTGTTATGGTCATTCCCAATGCCATAAGGGGATAATATGTCCAGCCGAAGTTTATGTATCCAAGTCTGAAAGGCAGAAGAATTTCTGTAGTATTGTCATGGCAGAAAGTCTTCAGTGCAAGAAGAAAAGCAAGACATAGAATAAATTCAGCCAGAAGCTTTGTGCCGTATTTTAAACCCACATTTGCTTTTCTTACGTCTTTCAGATAGTCTTCCAAAGCACCTGAAAGCATTAAAAATACAGCAAAAATGCTGATGAACAAATACTCTGCACCGATATTTTCTCCAAGGCCGTCCCCCTGAACGTCAACCGTTCCCATGGCAAGTGCCGTTCCCACAAGCAGGGGCAAAAGCATTACCACACCGCCGAAAAGAGGCTCTGAACCGTCTGTTTCAAATCTTGAACCGATATATAAATCAAATCTGCCTGTTTTCAGCTTTCTGAAATAGGGCATCATAACCCTGCCGCAAAGAAAACTGATTACAAGCACAATCGCCATAATTATAAGCGATTTACTCCAAAGCATTTACAACCTCTTCCAGCTTCATACCTCGGCTGCCTTTAAAAAGCACAGCGTCATTTTCTTTAAGATTTGCTTTTAAATACTCTGCAAGAGCCTCTCTGCTTTCAAAGCAATGACAGTTGTTTTCGTCAAATCCTTTTTTAACAGCAGCCTCTTTGTAAAGCTCGGAATTTTCTCCGAAGCACAGAATATAATCACATTTACCTACGGCATATTCTCCTACATTTTTATGCAGCTTTTTAGCTTTTTCACCAAGTTCCAGCATTCCGCCGAGAACAGCATATCTTTTGCCGTCACCCTTTATTTCCACCTTGCTTAAAACCTCAAGAGATGATTTCATTGAATCGGGGGAGGCGTTATAGCAGTCCACAATAAATATCTTACCATTGCTTTCATATATATTTTGTCTTATGCCGTCAGGTCTGAATTTTTT
>JBJFBR010000246.1:11574-21267 GCA_051888545.1 Oscillospiraceae bacterium | reverse complement strand
AGATTCTCAATATGAGAAACTCCTATGTTTGTAATAACAGCCATAGTTGGTTTTGAGCAAAGTGAAAGCCTGGAAATTTCGCCGGCATGGGACATACCCATTTCAACCACAGCGGCAGTGTTCTCTTTTGAGAGAGTAAACAAAGTCCACGGCACACCAATATCATTGTTGTGATTTCCCTGAGTTTTCATAGTATTGAATTTCTCGGAGAGTACACAGGCTATCATATCCTTTGTAGTGGTTTTTCCCACACTTCCTGTAACTCCCACAACGGGAATATCAAATCTGCTTCTGTAATATGATGCAAGGTCAAGCAGAGCTTTTCTTGTGGAATCAACTACTATGCACTTTGCACCTTCAACAATATGGTCGGTAATAACAGCTTCAGCACCAAGCTCCATAGCTTTCCGGGCATAATTATGCCCGTCGTTTTTTTCACCCTTTATAGCTACAAAAACAGAGCCTTGTGATATTGTTCGTGTATCAGTTGAAATATTGCTTATCTCTGCATTTGCAGGATATCCGAAACTGCCGTCAACCGCTGCAACTATTTCAGCCAAATTCATTTTTTCCATTATTTATCGCCCATCTCTTATGTATATGTTTATTTTTCCGTTGCTTTCAAAGCTTCGGCAACAACTTCTCTTTCGTCAAAATGTATTACTTTGCCCCCTGCAAGAATCTGATAATCCTCGTGGCCCTTTCCTGCAAGAACAATAACATCATCCTTTTCTGCATTTTCTATAGCCCAGTAAATAGCTTTTCTTCTGTCGCATATTGTAATATACGGCGTTGTTTTCCCTTCAAGTCCTGCAAGAACATCATTTATAATTTCCTGCGGTTCTTCATTTCTCGGGTTATCCGATGTAACAATAAGAAAATCTGCATTGTCGGCAGCTGCCGCAGCCATAAGAGGTCTTTTTTTCGCATCTCTGTTTCCTCCGCAGCCAAAAAGACACTTTACCTTGCCTTTTGCCAGACCTTTTATTGCCGAAAGCACGTTTACCAGAGCGTCGGGAGTATGTGCATAGTCACATATAACGGTGAAATCTCTTCCTGTGGGAATAACCTCTGCTCTTCCTCTTACGCCCTTCATAGTGTTTAGTGATGCAATGGTTTTCTCCACATCATATCCAAGACTTTCACAGCAGGCTATTACTGCCAGCGAGTTAGAAACATTGAATAGTCCCGGCATTTTAAAGTCAACATTGTGTCTGCTCTTTCCGTCATAGAAAACATATTTTACTCCGCTTTCGGAGAGGAAAATATCTTCGGCGCAGAAATCAGCCTTGCCCTCGGCAGAAAATGTTTTAACCGGACAGCTGATCTCATTTTTCAGCCTTACGCCGTACTCGTCATCAATGTTTATAATTGCAGTATCGCATATTTCAAACAGCATTTTCTTTGCCTGATAATAATTCTCCATAGTTCCGTGAACATCAAGATGATCCTGAGTCAGGTTTGTAAAGATTGCTGTTTTGAAATGGCATCCTGCCACACGCTTCTGCTCAAGTCCCTGAGAGGAGACTTCCATAACCACATATCTGCACTTTGCGTCAGCCATTTTTCTGAAAAGCTCAAAAAGCTCAAAAGGCTCCGGAGTTGTTCTCTCGGCATGGATGATCTCGTCACCGATCTCATTCTGACAGGTACCGATAAGTCCTGTTTTGTATCCAAAATCTGAAAGTGCCTTTTTCAGCACGGTTGTAATTGTAGTCTTGCCGTTTGTACCTGTTACGCCGATAAGTTCCATTTCCCTTTCAGGATGACCGAACCATGCTGCACAAAGCTTTGTATAAGCCTCACGGGTATCAGATACAATAATCTGATTTTCAACACCTATATCCTTTTCGGTCAATACAACTGCAGCGCCTTTTTCAATCATCTGTTTTGCAGCGGTATGGCCGTCAAATGTCTTGCCTTTGATGCAGACAAACATTCCGCCTTTTTTGATTTCCTTTCTGTTGTCGGAGGTAAGGTCGGTTATCTCCATATCAGGCAGACCGGTTTCTGCAACTTCTTTAATCAACTCATAAAGCTTCATATCTATCATTCCTTTGCTTATTGTGAATGTACACTGCCTGATACAAATGTAACCGCAACCGCAGTACCCTTTGGCACAGACTTTCCTGCCGCTACGCTCTGGTCTGATGAGGCTATTGCACCCTCCTCATCAGATGCGCTTCCGTTCACAGTGAGATTTAAATCCGACTGTTCAAGAACGCTCTTTGCCTGATCCTTGGTAAGTCCCGTTAAATCAGGTACCGTAACCACATTTGACGCAGTTTCATATGATTTATCCGTATAAAGCACAACAGTGCTTCCCTTGTCAATAGATGTTCCGGAAGGCAGCTGCTTTATAACCGTTTTTCCGCTGCCTACGACTTCAACGTTAAATCCGAGATTTGCAATGGTGCTCTTTGCCTTTTCAACATCAGCATATTCCACATTAGGTACAGATACCTGCATACTGCTCATTTCTTCATCTGTATATTCAGGGAACAGTCCGAGATAAGGAAGTATATCCTCAAACACCTCAACGCATATAGGTGCGGCAACTTCACTTCCGTAAAATCTTCCGCCTGTGGGGTGGTCAACCATTACAAGCATTATGACCTCAGGGTCATCAGCAGGTGCAAATGCACAATATGATGCAACATATGTCGTGCTGTTGTCCGTATCAAGCTTTTGAGATGTACCTGATTTTCCGCCGATTCTATAGCCTTTGATATAGCAGTTGGAGCCTTTGCTTCCGTTTACAACACCTTCAAGAACGGTTCTCATTTTCGCCGAAGTCTCTTCTGAAATAACCTGTCGCTTGATTTCCGGCTGAATGCTCTTTACCACATTTCCGTCTGAATCCACTATTTTGTCAACAACGTGGGGAGTCATAAGCTTTCCGCCGTTTATTGCAGCCGCATAGGCACATATCATCTGAATGGGAGTTATCTTGTTTGTCTGTCCGAATGATGAGGACGCCAGTTCTACAGGGCCCATTCTGGTAAGAGGCATATAAATACTCGTTGCCTCGTTAGGCAGATCTATTCCCGTAGGTTCGGTCAGTCCGTATGCCTTAAAGTATTCGCAGAATTTTTCAGCTCCAAGCTTCTGTCCGATTTGTACAAATGCCGGATTGCATGAATTAAGCATTGCCTGAGCAAAGTTCTGAGAGCCATGGTCATTTGTAGACCAGCAGTGAATTGTTGCATCGGCAACCTGAATCTGTGTATTGCAGTAAAATCTGTCCTCAGAAGTAATAACATTCTCTTCCAGAGCAGAAGAACCGGTAATTACCTTGAATACCGAGCCCGGGAAATAAAGCTCTGAAATCGCCTTGTTTTTCCATTGTTTAGACCATTCATTAAGTCTTTTTTCAGAATACTCTTCAGAGCTGCTGTCCATTGCTGCAAGCTCGTTTGCAACTTCCTGATTTGTGATTTTTGCAGGGTCGTTAGGGTCATAGCTGTAATTTGTAGCCATGGCATAGATCTGCCCTGTTTTCGGGTTCATAATAATTCCGCAGGCACGCTCAGCAGGTTTATCCTTATCCACCCCATTGGCAAGAGCGGTTTCAAGATGATACTGAATATTCATATCAATATTCAGATAAAGGGAATCGCCGTCCTGAGCATCATAGCTCTGCTTGTATTTATACGGTATTTCCGTACCGTTTCGTGCCGTTGCCGTAACAACTCTGCCGTCAACGCCTGCAAGATAATCGTTGTAATACTGTTCCAGACCGTTATTGCCGTTGCCGTCATAATCCAGATTTCCGATTACGTTTGAAAGCATTGTGTTCTGAGGATAAAATCTCTTTGTAGTGGGGTCGCATCTTACACCGTCAAGTTCTTCTTCGGTAAGATAATCTTCAATTTTGTCAGCTGTTTCTTTTTCAACGTTTTTCTTGAGGATAACATACATCTGCTTTTCATCTTTGATTTTGTCCTCAACATCTGCACGGTCTATCTTTAAAGTCTTTGCAAGAAAATCAACCAGATCGTTGAATGTCTGCTCAGACGATTTCATTTCTTTCAGATTTTCTTCATATTTGCTTCGTTTGTCTGCATCTTTCTCCTTGGCAAGAGCAGCTTTAACATTAGAGATCTCCTCATCTTTTTTTGAGATATAGTCGTCCCAGAGCATTTTCTGGTCGCAGTAAACATTATAAACAGTTGAGCTCTGGGCAAGAATCTGATTGGTACTGTCATATATAGTACCTCTCGAAGCTTTTACAACTGTACTTTTAACCTGCTGTGAATTTGCAAGCTCACGCCATTTATCTGACTCGGCAACCGCTGTTATAAATACTTTTATGCATATATACACAGCCAGAAGCACTATAACGCTCATAACGCCTATCATTAGCTTCTTTTTCATTCTTGACGTAGGTTTGTCGGTCATAGCTGTTCCTTTCATATCATTTCTGTTCTTTCTTTTCGTTTAATAACAACTTTAGCGGCAATGCCAAAAAAGCAGCCGCTTAGATTGAATTATTTATACATTTACAGTTTATTTTACTTAATTCCCAAATATTCCAACACACTTGAGAACCAGTTTTTAATCTTAACGGATGTACTTTCATTGTCATCCTTTACAACCTCAGCAACTGTATCCTTAGGCACTTCAATATATTCAATCTGAGATTTGTCAAGCTTTTTAAGTCCAAGCTCATCTTCTGCATATTTTTCAACATTCTTAAGACCGGTTTTTGTGGCAAGTTCTGATTCAAGGCTTATATTCTCGCTTGTAAGCTGTGTAAGCTGCTGTTCCATTGCAGTCTGCTGTTCATAAAGCTCTGTCATTTCAACTTTTCCGTAAATAATTGAGCAGAAAAGTGCCAGTACTGCCAAGGCAACTCCCAGATATTTTGCGGTCTGATATCTCTTTGGCTTAAGCGCTCTGTTTTGTTTTTGCTTTATTTTTCTTTCTGTTTCCTGAAGCTCATTATCATATTTTGAATAATCATAAGCCAGATTAATATTCCTTGCCATAATAAAAAGTACTCCCTTTTAGCGTGAACCGTCACGCCTTGTCATATATTTTAAACGTCTCGTTCTTTAATTTTTTCAATAATTCTCAGCTTTGCACTTCTGCTCCGGTTATTCTGCAGAAGCTCCTGCTTGTCTGCCTCAATGGGTCTCCGGTTTATAAGCTTTCCTGCCGGTGTTTTTCCGCAGACGCAAACAGGAAAATCCGGAGGACATATACAACCCTGTGTGTATTCTGCAAATCGTTTTTTTACCATTCTGTCCTCAAGGGAATGAAAAGTAATCACCGCAAGTCTGCCTTTTGGTTTAAGCAGATCAAATGCAACATCAAGCACTCTGTCAAGATGACCAAGCTCGTCATTCACTGCAATTCTTATTGCCTGAAAAGTTTTCTTGCAGGGATTTTTCTCTCGTCTGACTTTTTGCGGTACAGCCTCTTTAACAATCTCCGCAAGCTGCATTGTGGTTTTTATACGCTCTGTTTCTCTGCGCGTTACAATATTCTTTGCAATGGACGGTGCAAATTTTTCTTCGCCGTAATCATAGAGAATACGCTTTAATTCTTCATAGGAAAAATCATTTACCACATCTTCAGCAGAAATTCCCTCGCTGCTCATACGCATATCCAGCGGTGCGTCCTGATGATAAGAAAAGCCTCTGTCAGCATTATCAAGCTGATAAGAAGAAACTCCCAGATCGAGAAATACTCCGTCCACCTTGTAAACTCCAAGCTGTCCAAGGACTATATCCATTTCATCATAATTTGCCTTTATAACCTTTGCAGGAAGTCCCCTCAGCCTTTCAGAAGCCGTTTTCACAGCCTCAGGATCACGGTCAAGAGAATAAAGCATTCCGCCCTTTTCTGCGTCAAGCTTTTGTGCAATTAAAGTGGAATGTCCGGCACCCCCTGCCGTTCCGTCAACATATATTCCGTCAGGCTTTATGTCAAGCCCCTCAATAGATTCTTTCGCAAGAACAGGAATATGTTTAAACTCCACTAAAAATCAAGTCCTTCCATAGCAGCAAGCACTTCTTCATCATCAATGCTGTTATTGAGCTCGTCCCATTTCTCTTTATCCCAGATTTCACAGCGTCCGGAAACGCCCACCACAACAATATCCCTGACCAGCGATGCCATTTCACGCAATGTCTGCGGAATAAGGATTCTGCCCTGTTTATCAGCCTCGACTTCCACAGCATTTGCCATGAAGTTTCGCTGAATATTTCTGCCTTTGCCCAAAGGCAGCTGAGCAATTTTCTCGGCACGTTCCTCGAAATCCTCAAGTGAATAAACGAACAGACAGCCGTCAAGACCTTTTGTAACGACGAACTTTTCGCCGATTATTTCTCTGAGCTTTGCAGGAAAAGTCATTCGGCCCTTCACGTCCATTGACTGATAATAAGTGCCTTTCAGCATTGTTGTCGGCAAAACGTCCGCCTCCCTTTCACATATGATGCTGTCGGTGGTTTTTGCATCAAAGGGAATGTTCACCACTTTTTTGCACTTTTCACCACTTCCAAGTTAATTATACACCATATATTAAAAAAATGCAACCGTATTTTTTGCCGGGCGGCTATGCAAAATATGTATTATATTATGCTAAAACGTTCCTCAATCCTTTATTTTTGGGACTTTTGTAACTTTTTCCGGTTCAAAAATTACAAAACAGTAATATGTAAATTTTTTGTAAACAAGTTTTCATATGTTTTCCGTAAGCATAACTGCTCTCCCACATTAAACATTCTGTAGTGCTTACATTTTAATTATACCACAATATATAGTATAAGTCAATGTTTTTCGCCACAAAAAGCATAAGTTATATGAGCAAAATAGGATTTTGTCAATTTGCACAAATAGTTAAATTCCAGAATGAACATTTTAGAATTTCTTATTTGTTTAAAATTATAATTATTACAATTTCGTAAAAAACTCCTGATAGTTTTATATTTTTATAAGCTTTGCAAGCCATTTCAGTTAATTATATATAACTTTCGGTGTGAAAAATGCAAAATCGTGAAAAAACTGATATATATAATGCCTGAAAACAAAAAAAGAACGGCTGAAAAGCCGTTCCAAGTCTGTCTGAAAGTCTGTTTATGTTTACTAAAAGGGTGTTGCTCAACTGACAAGCAATTACAATCCTTGTAAATATCCGTTTATCTGCAATAGCACTCTACATAACGGTCAATGCAATGCTGAACGATTTCAACCGCTTCTTCCGCACCCTTTACATCATCAATAACCGTTTCCTTATGCTCAAGAGATTTATACACCGTAAAGAAATGTGACATCTCATCAAATATATGTGACGGAAGTTCGGAAATATCGCTGTACACATTATATGTGGGGTCATTCTGCGGAATACAGATTATCTTTTCATCGGCAGCGCCGTTGTCCAGCATTTTTATAACTCCGATGGGAAAGCAGTCCACCAGCGACAACGGTTCAAGAGTTTCAGAACAAAGCACCAATACATCAAGAGGGTCGCCGTCATCGGCATAGGTTCTCGGTATGAAACCATAGTTTGCAGGATAGTGAGTTGATGTATATAAAATTCTGTCCATTCTCAGAAGTCCCGTAGCTTTGTCAAGCTCATACTTGACCTTTGAGCCCTTTGGAATTTCAATAACCGCAGTAAACTTATCCTTATTAATTGCTTTTGGTGAAATGTCGTGCCAGATGTTCATAATCAAATCATCCTTTCATTGAAAAAGTCTTGTTAATCCTCAACCGTCTTTGCAAAATACAGTCCCAGAGGTTTCAGGTTTTCCACAATATCATAAATTGTTTCACCGTTTACCTCAACTGTACTTTTTATGCCGGGATTTTCTTCCGAAAACGTATCCCAGAGTGCAATAATTTTATCTTCTTTCGGAATATCCAGCTGTTCAAAACATCTGGTGAATTTTTCAGTTTCTCCGTAAACCGAAATCACCTGATAGTTCTGACAGTAAATTTCCTCATAAGTTTTAAGAGAGCCGAAACCATACCTTACAAAACCGTCATTAAGCAGCAAATCACCGTATCTTTTTACAATAGCAAGGGCCACATCTGTTGTGCAGTTATCAAGATAATAGCAGCTGTAATGCAAAGGATCACTATCGCTGCTGCGGAACTTTTCTTCCTCTTCTTCGCTGCAGGGAATTTCAATAAAGAAAAACAGCGGTTCGTCAAGAGCTTTTACAGCTTTATTCACCAGCGGCAGAATTATCTCAGCACTAACTGTTGAATAAATTTCGTTTTCATTCACCTCATAGGAAGAATGTATTTTATCTGCGGTCACAGCCTCGATTCCTTCAACGGTTTTAAAAGACATGAAATCACTCCTTTTAACCAATTATAAACCAAATTTATGTTAATTGCAATAGCGGTATAAAAATATATGTAAAATAATTGCCGTACCCCTTTAAAAAAGAGAAAATATGTGATATAATAATTCCGGACAAATAAGTATTCAAAAATTCTTTTATAAATTAATAAAACGGAGGTCAACCTTTATGAATATTGCAGTTGCTCAGTCAGGAGGACCAACCTGTGCCATTAATGCGTCACTTCTGGGCGTATTCAGACAGGCACTCAAAACACCTGAAATTGATGCTGTGTTCGGCTCAATAAACGGAATTGAAGGCATTATAAACGACAATCTCATCGACCTGAAGCCGGTTATAAAAAACTATGAGGATATGTCACTTTTAAAACAGACTCCCTCCACAGTTCTCGGCTCATGCAGATACAAGCTGCCGGATGCGGAGGAAAATTCCGGGATTTATGAAACCATTGCTAAGTGCTTTGAAAAGCACAGAATAAAAGCATTTTTCTATATCGGCGGAAATGATTCTATGGATACCGTTGCAAAGCTTGCAGCATACTTCAAAAGCATTGATTCGGATATCCGGATTATCGGCATACCAAAGACTATAGACAACGACCTGCCCGAAACCGACCACACACCGGGATTCGGTTCGGCTGCCAAATATGTTGCCGCAACGGTGCAGGAAATTATCCGTGACAGCTCGGTATATTCCGCCGACTCTGTTACTATAATTGAAATCATGGGACGTCATGCAGGCTGGCTCACAGCTTCTACCTGCGTACTTCGTGCCAACAATGAAATCGCACCTCATCTCATATATCTGCCTGAGGGACATTTTTCTGCGGACAAGTTCATTGAAAACGTAAAAACCGCTCAGGCAAAATTCAAGGCAGTTATTGTTGCCGTTTCAGAAGGTATTGAAGCAGAGGATCTGGACCAATTCCAATCGGGAGCAGTTGATGTCTTTGGTCACAAGTATCTTTCAGGCATAGGCAAACGTCTTGAAAATCTTGTCCGTGACAAAATCGGCTGCAAGGTAAGATCAATCGAGCTGAATGTAATGCAGCGCTGTTCTGCACATATCTCCTCACAAACAGATATTGAAGAAGCAGAACAAATCGGTGCAGCAGGAGTTGCTGCCGCTCTCAGGGGCGAAACCGGAGTCACAATGGTATTCAAGCGCATCAGCGATAACCCGTATGTTGTAGACGTTACAACTGCCGATGCAACGCTTATTGCAAACCACGAAAAGCTCTTCCCGGCTAAATGGATTAACGACGAGGAAAACAATGTTTCTGACGAGGCTATAAACTACTTCCTGCCGCTTATTCAGGGAGAAGTACCGGTCACAATGAAAAACGGTATGCCTGTTCACTTTAAAATATAACTTA
>JBJFBR010000246.1:2755-11474 GCA_051888545.1 Oscillospiraceae bacterium | reverse complement strand
GAAGTACCGGTCACAATGAAAAACGGTATGCCTGTTCACTTTAAAATATAACTTACACAAAGCCTTTTAATAAATAAGACCGCCCTACAGTTTTTGTGGGGCGGTAATTTTATCATTGCACTTCTGCGCTGAAAAGCAGAATTTTCAAACCTGCATCGCGGGAACAAAGATAATATTACGGACAGACAACCCCGTATTGCGCCGTCCGCGCCAGGACCTATTTTGCATTTTTATTTATGTATTTTGAGGTGAGCTTTGAATATACAATTTTCTGTGAACTGTAAAGTCCGTAATATCCTGAGAACACATAGCTTATGCCGCCTGCCAGAGCAAACAGCAGCAGTCCCCCTGTTCCGAACATCTCAATGCTGAGAACAATGGCTGCAATAGGACAGTTTACCGCTCCGCAGAACAGTGCAATCAAACCTACAGCTGCACCGAACTGCGGCGACAAGCCAAGCAGCGGTGCAAATGCACAGCCGAAGGTCGCACCGATGAACATTGTGGGGACAATCTCTCCGCCCTTTAATCCGCAGCCAATGGTTATGGCAGTAAACAGGATTTTCAATGCAAAGCTGTACCAATGAGTACTTCCCTCCAGGATTGCTTTTTCTATGACCGCCGTTCCTGCACCGTTATAATCCTGATTGCCCACAATCACAGTAAGCAAAACAATGGCGGCACTTCCCGCAACAACCCGGATATACGGATTTTCCAGCAAGGTTTTGAATTTGTAATGAGAAAATCTCATAACCACGCAGAAAAGTATTGCCACCCATGCACATACAAGCGCCAGTGCAGCCACCTGCAAAACAGAAACAATGCTCAGCTTTGGAATATATTTTTCAATGTCAAAAGTCTCCGGTTTATTACCGAACAGAAGAGATACTTTATATGCTGCCAAAGAGGAAATAAGACACGGCACAAGCCCTGCATAGTAAATTACTCCCACGCTGATAACACCCATAGCAAAAAATACAGCTGTCAGAGGAGTTTCAAACAATGCGGAAAAGACGGCACTCATTCCGCACATAATCACAATGCTCATATCACGGCTGTTAAGCTTTAAAGTTTCTCCAAGCTTTGCACCAAGACTTCCTCCCAGCTGCAAAGCAGCGCCTTCACGTCCTGCCGATCCGCCGAACAAATGAGTTATTACAGTAGAAACAAAAATAAGCGGCGCCATAACAAAAGGAATATGCTTATTTGAACGCACCGAGCTGATTATAAGATTTGTTCCGGGGTCCTCTTTTATTTTTCCCAGACGGTAAAGTCCCACTATGGCAAGACCTGCCAATGGGAGAAAGAGTATGAGATAAGAGTGTTCTGTTCTCAGCTTATTGGCATATGCAACAGCTTTATAGAATACAGCGCCTACCGCTCCTCCCCCAAGCCCCAGTATAAGAGAAATTACCACCCACTTAAAAGAGGCTGAAACATATTTTTTTGCAGTAAGAAACAATCTGAACAATTCAGCTTTTTTAGATGTCACTGCTATTCCTCCATTTGAAAAAAGGGACGCAGATAAAGGCGTCCCTTGACCAGTGTTTTTTGCTTATGCTTCAGCAATTACTTCAACTTCAACCAGAACATCCTTTGGAAGTTCTTTAACTGCTACGCATGAACGTGCAGGCTTGCTTGTGAAATATGTTCCGTAGATTTCATTGAACACGCCGAAGTCTGACATATTCTTTAAAAAACATACTGTCTTTACTGCCTTGTCAAGTGAGCTGCCTGCTGCTTCAAGAAGATTTTTAAGGTTTTCACAAACCTGTCTGGTCTGTCCTTCAATAGTGTCAGCCTCAACAGCTCCGGTTGCAGGATTAATTGCAATCTGTCCTGATGTGAATACCAGGCCGCCTACTACTTTAGCCTGTGAATATGGACCGATAGCGTCAGGTGCGTTTTTTGTGTAAATTGTTTCTGCCATAATAACCTCTCCTCGTGTATTAATTTTTACTAATCTAAATCAGATTTCACAAGGACTGTAATTGCTGAACAGTTGAGGGAAACCCTTTTAAAAAAGGGTTATCCCTCAAACTCCCTTCCTAAAATTTTTAACAATTTTTTCATTAGGGGCAAATGCCCCTAATGAAAAAAATAATTAGAAGTCTTTGGAAAAGGGTTCGGGGAAGAACCTTTCTTCAGAAAGGTTTGCCCCGACTGCTGAACAACTATACTCCTGTAAATTCCGATTTATTTGTTAACAATTTTGAGACCTGCGTCTGCGAGGCCCTTTCTGATATCTTTAATATGGTCATAGTTTCTTGTTTCCATAACAATTCTGAGCAGACAATCGGTAATATCGCTGTCCTCGCTTGCTCTTTCGTGATGAATAGATACAACATTGCCGCCTCTTTCAGCGATAATCCTTGACACAAGCTGGAGCTGTCCGGGCTTATCCTCAAGCTGGATTGTAAGAGTATCCGAACGGCCCGATTTAAGAAGACCTCTCTTTATAATTCTTGAAAGAATTGTAACATCAATATTTCCGCCTGACAAAAGGCATACCACATTCTTGCCCTCCACAGGAATTTTGTTGAACATTACAGCGGCAACTGATACTGCACCTGCACCTTCGGTTATAAGCTTGTGCTGTTCAATAAGTGCCAGAATTGCGGAAGAAATCTCATCATCGGTTACAGTTACGATATCATCAACATACTTGCTGCAAAGGGCAAAAGTATTTTCTCCCGGTTCTTTTACCTTGATGCCGTCAGCAATGGTGGATACATTGTCAAGGCACTCGATTTTTCCGTCTTTTAATGACTGTACCATTGAAGGAGCTCCTGCTGCCTGAACTCCGTAAACCTTGATATTAGGATTAAGGGATTTAAGTGCAAAGGCAACACCTGAGATAAGTCCGCCGCCGCCCACAGGAACGACTACTGCGTCAAGATCGGGGCACTGTTCAATAAGTTCAAGGCCGATAGTACCCTGTCCTGCAATTACATTCTCGTCATCAAAAGGATGAATAAATGTATAATTATGCTCTTCTTTAAGTTCAAGAGCCTTGTTATATGCGTCATCATAGACACCTTTTACCAGACAGATCTCCGCACCGTAGCTTCTTGTAGCTTCAACCTTTGAGATAGGTGCGCCGTCAGGCAGACAGATTACTGATTTAATTCCGCTTTTCTGTGCAGCAAGTGCCACACCCTGTGCATGGTTTCCTGCTGAACATGCAATTACGCCATGAGATTTTTCCTCTTCGGTAAGCTGTGAGATCTTGTAATAAGCTCCTCTGACTTTAAAGGAACCGGTCACCTGAAGGTTTTCGGTTTTAAGAAACACATTTGCCTTTGGGTTGATCTTTGGTGCGGGAATAACCTGCGTTGTTCTTACAACCTCTTTAAGAACGTGCTTTGCATGATAAACTCTGTCAAGTGTCAACATAATAACCATCCTCTTCTTATAAATTAAAAAGCCTCGTCTCATAAAAGAGACGAAGCTGTAAAATCTGCTCCGTGTTACCACTCTAATTGCACAATATAAAAAGCATTGTGCCGCTCATTATCTCATATAACGGTGAGCACCGTACCGACCTACATGATTTTCAGCCGGCAAACTCAGGAATGATACAAATTAACGGCAGTCTGCTGATTTTCACCACATCAGAACCGACTTTTGTCAGGTTTGAATCTCTCAGCTCTCTGACAAGGCTGACCTTTGTTAATTACGTTTCCGTCACAGTCTTTTCCCTATTAACACCTTAATTATATCACTTTCGCCTGATTTGTCAAGCATTTTGCAGCGGCACAATGTTAATTTTTTGTGATTGCTTATGTTTTATTTGTGTAAAAAGCGTAAAAAGTTATGCAAAGCTATTTACAAAAGTTCGGTATAGTGGTATAATATATAAGTAAAAACAGATATTTTGAGGTTACTCAAATCATATGCTGTTATCCAAACTTTCAGCGGCTTTCATGAGCTGCTATGGGTTTCGGAATAATTAGAAAGGAATGATCTATTCTATGGCAAGAAAAATGAAAACCATGGACGGAAACAACGCTGCTGCATGGGCGTCATACCCATTTACAGAAGTCGCTGCTATCTATCCTATTACCCCTTCTTCAGTAATGGCTGAAGTTACAGACACCTGGTCTGCAAAGGGTAAGACAAACATTTTCGGTACTCCTGTAAAGGTTGCTGAAATGCAGTCAGAAGCAGGTGCTGCAGGTACTGTACACGGTTCTTTGTCAGCAGGTGCTTTGACAACAACTTACACAGCTTCACAAGGCTTACTCCTTATGATCCCGAATATGTATAAAATCGCCGGAGAACTTCTCCCATGCGTTATTCATGTATCTGCACGTTGTGTAGCTTCACATGCACTTAACATCTTTGGTGACCATTCAGATATTTACGCATGCCGTCAGACAGGTTTTGCAATGCTCTGTTCTTCAAACCCTCAGGAAGTTATGGACCTCGGTACTGTTGCTCACCTTGCAACAATCAAAGGCAGAGTTCCATTCATTCACTTCTTTGACGGATTCAGAACATCTCACGAGATCCAGAAGATCGAAGTATGGGATAAGGAAGACGTTGAGTCAATGGTTGACTATGATGCAATCGAGGACTTCAGAAAGAGATCTCTTAACCCTGAACATCCTATCCTCAAGGGTTCAGCTGAAAACCCTGATATCTTCTTCCAGTCAAGAGAAGCTTGCAACAAGTACTATGACGCTATTCCTGATATCGTTGAAGATTATATGAATCAGGTTAACGAAAAGATCGGTACAAACTACAAGCTCTTCAACTACTACGGCGCTCCTGATGCAACTCACGTTATCGTTGCTATGGGTTCTGTATGTGATACAATTGAAGAAACAATAGATTATCTCAACGCTAACGAAGGCACAAAGCTTGGTCTTATCAAAGTAAGACTTTACAGACCTTTCCGTGCTGACAAGCTGGTTGAAGCTATTCCTTCAACTTGTGAACAGATTTCTGTTCTTGACAGAACCAAGGAACCGGGTTCACAGGGCGAACCACTTTATCTTGACGTTGTTGCTGCTCTTAAGGGCACACAGTTCCACGATATTCCTGTTGCATCAGGCAGATACGGTCTTGGTTCTAAGGATACAACTCCTGCACAGATCAAGGCTGTTTACTGGAATGCCTCCTGGAAGAACACTTACAAGCCACGTTTCACAATCGGTATTAAGGATGATGTTACTAACCTTTCACTTGATACTGAGGACAAGCTTGATACAGCTCCTGCAGGTACAACATCATGTAAGTTCTGGGGACTTGGTGCAGACGGTACAGTTGGTGCAAACAAGAACTCAATCAAGATCATCGGTGACCATACTGATTTGTATGCTCAGGCATATTTTGCTTATGACTCAAAGAAGTCAGGCGGTGTAACAGTTTCTCACCTGAGATTCGGTAAAACTCCTATCAAGTCAACATATCTTATCAATCAGGCTGATTTCGTAGCTTGCCACAATGAATCATATATTGATAAGTATGACATCGTTACTGACATCAAGCCGGGCGGAACTTTCCTCCTCAACTGCCAGTGGGATGACAAAGAACTTGATAAGCATCTCCCTGGACAGGTTAAGAGATATATTGCTGACAACAACATTAAGTTCTATACAATCAACGGTATTAAGATCGGTAAAGAAATCGGTCTTGGCAAGAGAATCAATACTGTTCTTCAGTCTGCATTCTTCAAGCTTGCCAATATCATTCCTATTGACGATGCAATCAAGTATATGAAAGATGCTGCTACCGCTTCTTACTCAAAGAAGGGTGACGCTATCGTTAAGATGAACCATGACGCTATCGACGCAGGTGCTCAGCAGATTCACGAAGTTAAGGTTCCTGAAAGCTGGAAGACTGCCAAGGATACTCAGATGGGTATGAAGCCTGTTAAGACTGCAAACAAGGCTCTTCAGGACTTTGTAAACAACATTCAGATCCCTTGCAACGAACAGAAGGGTGACACACTCCCTGTTTCAACATTTGTTGATATGGCTGACGGTTCATTCCCACAGGGTTCTGCTGCATTTGAAAAGAGAGGAATCGCTATTGATGTTCCATCATGGAACAGCGACAACTGTATTCAGTGTAACTTCTGTTCATACGTTTGTCCTCACGGCGTAATCCGTCCTGTTGTTATGACAGAGGCTGAGCTTAAGAAAGCTCCGAAACTTGCTCAGGATAAAGCTAAGCCAATGGTTGGTATGCCGGGTTACTACTTTGTAATGACAGTTTCAGCTCTTGACTGCACAGGCTGCGGCTCATGCGTAAACGTATGTCCCGGCAAGAAGGGCGAAAAGGCTCTCAGCCTTGCTCCTCTTGATACTCAGATCGCTGAACAGGAAGTATTCAACTATGGTCTTACACTTTCTGAAAAGCCTGAAATCTTTGAAAAGTTCAAAGAAACTTCAGTTAAGGGTTCACAGTTCAAACAGCCTCTCCTCGAGTTCTCAGGTGCATGCGCAGGCTGCGGTGAAACTCCTTATGCTAAGCTTATTACACAGCTCTTCGGTGACAGAATGTACATTGCAAATGCTACAGGATGTTCATCAATCTGGGGTGGTTCTGCTCCAACAACACCATATACAGTAAACAAGGACGGCAAGGGTCCTGCCTGGGCTAACTCACTCTTTGAAGATAACGCTGAATATGGCTATGGTATGTTCCTCGCTCAGAATACAATCAGACAGAGAACTATTGCTAAGGTTCTCGAGCTTGAAAAAACAACCAAGTCAGCTGCTCTCAAGAATGCTATTGAAGGTTATCTCTCAACTGTAGATGACGGTGCTGCAAATAAGGCTGCAACAAAGACTTTGGTTGATGCTTTGAAGAAATCAAAGACAAAGGCTGCAGAAGAAATCCTTAAAGATGCTGATTACCTCAGCAAGAAGTCAATGTGGATCTTCGGCGGTGACGGTTGGGCTTACGATATCGGTTACGGCGGTGTTGACCATGTTCTCGCTCAGGGCGAAGACGTAAACATTTTCGTATTCGATACAGAAGTATATTCAAATACAGGCGGACAGTCATCCAAGTCAACACCAACAGGTGCTATTGCTCAGTTTGCTGCTGCAGGTAAGGAAGTTAAGAAGAAAGACCTTGCAGGTATGGCAATGTCATACGGATATGTATATGTAGCTCACATTGCAATGGGTGCTGATTACAATCAGTGCATCAAGGCTATTTCTGAGGCTGAATCATATCACGGTCCTTCTTTGGTAATTGCTTATGCTCCATGTATCAACCATGGTATCAAGGGTGGTATGTCAATCGCTCAGACAGAGGAAAAGAAAGCTGTTCAGGCAGGTTACTGGCACCTCTACAGATTTGACCCACGTCTTAAAGCAGAAGGCAAGAATCCATTTACTCTTGATTCTAAGGCTCCTACAGCTGATTATAAGGACTTCCTCATGGGTGAAGTAAGATATAACTCACTCGCAAGACAGAATCCTGAAAGAGCTGAAAAACTCTTTGACAAGGCTGTTAAGAATGCACAAGACAGATATGATTATCTTGTAAGATACTCAAAACTTTATGATGTTGAGGATAAAGCAGACAAGAAATAATCTATAAATAATTCAGCCCTTGGATATATTCCAAGGGCTTTTTTATATCTAAAACAATTATTATAAGTAAAAAGGCACTGCTTATTTGCAGTGCCTTTTTGCAATGGATTAGTTTGCATTGTCAAAATCGAAATAATCATCAGAATCATCATGAATAGTGATAGGTCCCATTGCAGCTTCAGAAGCAACGAATGATTCCAACTTGATTTCTGGCTTTGTGTACATAACAAAATCCCTCCTTATGTAAAATATTTATTTGCTCATGGCATCATATGCCATTTGAGCCGCCTCAGTAGAAATATTACAACCCATACGCCAAACCTTTGTAATAGAAAGAGCTCTGTCCAGCATTGTAAGAAAAATGTCCATAGATTCTTTCTTATACGGTCTGAATGTCTGCTTCATAATCTTAAAAATAGCTGTGCGATTGTCTAAAGGTACAATAAAATTATTCTCAGAACGCTCCAGACAGCAAATGCCCTGTAAAGGAACACTGGTATTTCTGCTCAATGGGCTTGATCCACTCCAAGGAGTTCCACAAGCATAGACTTTGTCATCTTTGAAGATAAGGGCAGGCTTGTCATCATTAAGAATATAAGCACGGTCGCCGAAAAGCTTAAGCCACTGACGTGTATGAGTTGATTTGCCGGTACCGCTGTTAGCAGTAAACAAATATGCTTTATTATCTACAACTACTGCCGAGGAGTGAAGCATAAATCCAAAAGAATGAGTGACCATATTGGAATAAAAGCGTTGCGTTGTCAACATATTCTCTATAGAATCATATGTACAATAAGGGGATCTGTCCTTAAAGTCTTCAAATGCGTCTTTGTCAAAAGGAATAGTAAGATCAGCATCATCTGTATAATCAGTCAGATACTGCTTTCCACGCTCGATCAAAGTCGGATATCTGAAATCCACATTAACTTTTAGCCCACATATATCATAAGTCTGCATCATTACAACAATCACTCCAACAATAGTAAATTAAGCTAAGAAATAAAGGCGATTCAAAATCGCCTTTATTCATAGGAAACATTAGAATGGCTCTTCCCATTCATCACTTGTTTCAACCGGAGCCATGATTTCTTCAACTGAAACGAGTTCTTCAAAAGCGATTTCAGGCTTTGTATACATTCAAATACACCTCTTTTCCAATATGT
>JBJFBR010000246.1:0-2655 GCA_051888545.1 Oscillospiraceae bacterium | reverse complement strand
TCAAAAGCGATTTCAGGCTTTGTATACATTCAAATACACCTCTTTTCCAATATGTATTTCTATGTCAGCAAAATAATTGCAAAACATAAGCTACATACATAACAAAAGCACAATATAATTAAAACTTTTGTCTATCTATACCAACATTATATCACAATCCAATATAATTGTCAAGCCTAATTTACAAATCTTAGACAAAAAATCGGCAGCTATTGCTAGCTGCCGACTGAAATTTACAAGAAATTTTTATTAGAGAAGATCGCCCATGTCGTCTCCGCCAGGAGCAACTTCCTGAATATCATCACTTGTCAACATGATATCGCTTTCAACTTCAAAAGCGTCAAATGACATTTCTGGTTTTGTATATTTCATTGTTAATGACCTCCGTTCAATAGTAATTAATTATTTATAATTACTTAGTATATGTTGTACCGTCTTCGTTGCAGTAAAGTGTTGGAAGTGAATCAGCAGCACATGTTCTTGAAAGATCTCCGAAGTGATCATCAAATGTAACTGTTACTGAAGCGCTCTTACCAGATGCGATGTTAGGCATAACGTCTGTAACGATGAATACCTTGCCTTCTGGAGCTGTAACTACTGTACCGTTTGCCTTAACTGCTCTGTAAGCTGCTGTTACAGGAGCTTCATTTGAAACAGTTGTAGTCTTGAAACCAAAGTTGAGCTTTGATGTAGACTTAGTTACAGAATATCTCCAAGCTGTTGTTGCAGGATATGAAGTGCTCAATGTAACTGTGTTTGCAGCCAAGAGATCTTCTTCGCTAACCTGTACAACTGCACGGATTGACTGCTGGAATGGAATTGAATCTTCCATGTATGATGTGTATGTATTCTGTGAGAAGTTGAATGTATAACCGCCAAGACCTGTATTAGCTGTCTTCTGATACATTACCTTATCAGTTGAAGAAAATACCTTAGTATGTGTATATCTTACATTACCAAATGTAGCTGTGCATCCAGGGTTGTTGAGCCATGTGCACTGGAGACGTACAAAGTCTGAAGAAATAGCGTCTGTACCTTCTGGGAACAAAACGTGCTGTGTGATTGTGCCAAGATCATATGAAGCATAACCGGCATCTGCTGAACACCAAGTGCTCTTTTCATCATTTGCACTGAATCCTGCTGAAACTGTGATGTAGTCGTTAGCTGTAAGGTCAAATTCAATACCTGTTGCGCCTTCAGCGTCGCCCTTGATCTGATCTACAGGAAGGTCTACATAAATATCACTTACAGTTGTTCCGTCTTCAAGGTCATGTGAAGGAACCTGTCCGGTGATCTTTGTGTTTACATATGTGTATGTGCCGTCACCGTTATCAACGAGTGTGTCAGCATTTTCAGGAAGCTCAAGTGTATACTTGATACCGAAATCTGTTACCTTTAAGTTCTTACCTTTAAGGTCAAGTTCCTTAGCACCGGCTTTAAGTACATCGAGAGCATTGATTGTATCGTCGCCGTCACAAGCAGTATTCATTGACAATTCATATTCGATTTCTTCTTCTTCAGCAGCAGGAGCTTCAGGATCAGCTTCAATATTCTGAGCTGTTCTTACTTCTGTCCAGGTCCAGTTTGCATCCTTAAGAACGAACTGGCAAACTGCACTATAAGTATAATCTGCTTCGTCAATTTCATTTCCGTCTTCATCTTCCGTAGCGTCAGGAACATAATTTTCCTTAACACCCTTTACATAGAATGAAGCATCTGTGATAAATGCCGGAAGAAGTCCTGCATTTGACATGATGATTGATTTTGTAACTCCAAAATCCTTCAATGAAGCAGCTTCTTCATATGTTTCAATGTATTCGCCATCTGTTGGCTCTGCGAATGATGTTACTGATGCCATGCTAGCAACAGTAGTGAGTACCAATGCACCTGAAAGCGCACCGGCAAGTACTTTTTTAAGTTTCAACTTAAAAACCCCTTTCTAAAATATTGTATCTTCATTATAGTCTTGTCTCATCTGATTGTCAATAGATTTTCATAAAAAAATCAAACTTTTCTACTTTTTGCACAAATACAATACCAGCGATTTGTTTATATTATTTATAAAAATATTCCTGCACCAGATTTATGCTATTTGTACAGTATTTTTTATTTGGATTATGTAATCTTTTACATTAATGCTCCCCAGTTCTGTCCCTGGTCAGGAGCAACATTTCCATTGTCTGTATCAAGATCATATGGATCATTCTCATCATGTATTACAATTCCGGCTTTAGTTTTTGTGGTTGTAGTTTTATTATTACCTGTATTACCTGAAGCTTTTTTTGCTGTAGTTGTTTTGGCAGTTTGGGTATTGTTCCCGCCGTCCTGCTGGTTATTCTGTGCAGCACCGCCGCTTTCTGTATTTCCCTGATTTGTCGCAGCGCTGTTCACTTCAATTTTTACATTGCTGTCCTTGCTGTCCTTCGATGAGGTTGCAGCATTGCTGCTTTCGGACTGTGAGCTGTCCTCGTCCTCTGAGGAAGAATCAACGGTACTTGCTGCTGATGAGCTGTCTGCCTTGCTTGAAGCTTTTTTATCTTCAATTTTCTTGCCGCAGGATACTGTTGAAAGCCCGCATAAAACCAAAGCTGTAACAGCCGCTAAAATTTTTGCTTTAGACATAATATTACCTCCGTATATTTTACTGTTCTGATT
>JBJFBR010000245.1:3436-5515 GCA_051888545.1 Oscillospiraceae bacterium | reverse complement strand
AAAAGTTTACAAAAAATTAACATAAATTCTTGACTTTTAGATTGGAATATGATATACTTATTGTACCTCTTTATGAGGTATATTTTTTTGTGTGCTTATTTTTATAAGCGTATAGTTACCTCATAGCGGTAAAAACCGCTTGCCGTAAGGCTTTTTGAGGGAGGCAGACCGTGTTCCGTTTGGTTTAATACCATGTTCTGACGGAATACAAATATTGTCGGGAGGTGCCGAACATGAGAGTAAAGGTTACATTGGCATGCACAGAATGCAAGCAGAGAAACTATGTAACAAAAAAGAACAAGAAGAATGATCCTGACAGACTTGAGATGAATAAATACTGCAAGTTCTGTAAGAAGCACACTCTTCACAAAGAGACTAAGTAAGTCAGGGAGGGAAATTAAATGTCTGATAAAAAGACCGAATCCAAGACTAAAAAGTCGGCTGCTGCCGCACAGCCAAAAAAGAAAAAAGGCGGAGTAAAAAAATATTTCAGAGATTTGAAATCTGAAATCAAAAAAGTTGTTTGGCCGTCAAGAAAGCAGGTTATAAACAATACAGGCGTTGTACTTGTTACTGTTATAATCATGGGCTTGTTCCTTGCCGGTATAGACACAGGACTGGGCTATGCAATAAAGGCATTGCTTAGCATAGGAAGCTGATAACAAGCTGTCCTCTGGGTTTTCAGCTCTCAATATTTATGGAGGTTTTACATTATGTCTGAAGAAGCAAAATGGTATGTAGTTCACACTTATTCCGGATATGAGAATAAAGTGGCTCAGAATATTGAAAAGGTTGTTGAAAACCGAAAGCTTAATGATCTTATTAAAGAGGTTAAAATTCCGATGGAACTTGTGACCGAAGTTAAGGATAATAAGACCACTGAAGCTGAAAGAAAGCTTTTTCCTAGCTATGTGCTGGTAAAGATGATTTTAACAGATGACTCGTGGTATGTTGTAAGAAATACCAGAGGTGTAACGGGATTTGTAGGACCCGGATCCAAGCCTGTACCGCTTTCTGACAAGGAAGTTGCGGCTCTTGGTGTTGAAAGTCCTATGAAGACAGAACTGAAGATTGATATTCATGAAGGTGACAACGTCAGCGTTGTCGGAGGCTCATTTGAAGGCTTTACAGGAACAGTTCAAAGCGTTAACAGCGAGGACAAGACTGCTGAAGTTGCAGTTTCAATGTTCGGAAGAGAAACATCTGTAAGTATTCCACTTAATCAGCTTTCAAAAGAGGATTAAGCAAAAATTCATTCGTTTTTAAGAAGCTAGTTTATATAACAGTCCAAAGTGGAAAAAATGCTTTGGCTGGGTACATCTTGCTTCAAAACGTGGGAGAGTTTTTTTAAGACTCGCCTTACCACTAATTATGGAGGTGCAAAAAGATGGCACAAAAGGTAGTAGGCTATATTAAGCTGCAAATTCCTGCAGGAAAGGCAACACCTGCACCACCGGTTGGTCCTGCACTCGGACAGCACGGTGTAAACATCATGGCATTTACAAAGGATTTTAACGAGAGAACAAAGAACGACGCAGGTCTTATTATTCCTGTTGTAATCACAGTATATGCTGACCGTTCATTCACATTTATCACAAAGACTCCGCCTGCAGCTGTTCTTATCAAGAAGGCTTGCAACATTGAATCAGGTTCAGGAGTTCCTAACAAGACAAAGGTTGCTACAATTACAAAAGAGCAGGTTCAGAAAATTGCTGAACAGAAAATGCCTGACCTTAACGCTGCAAGCATCGAATCAGCTATGAGCATGATCGAAGGAACTTGCCGTTCAATGGGCATCGTAGTTAAAGACTAATATTCACACCGCTTTAATGGCGGAAAGGTGGGAGAAGTAATCGGGTAACCGATAACTACTTTCGTTATTACCACTTATAAGGAGGATAAATTAATGAAACATGGCAAGAAGTATGTCGACAGCGGAAAGCTTATCGACAAAAACAAGCTTTATGACGTTCCTGAAGCTCTTGATCTGGCAGCTAAGGGTGCGAAGGCTAAATTCGATGAAACAATCGAAGCTCATATTCGTTTGGGTGTAGACTCACGTCACGCTGACCAGCAGGT
>JBJFBR010000245.1:0-3336 GCA_051888545.1 Oscillospiraceae bacterium | reverse complement strand
CAATCGAAGCTCATATTCGTTTGGGTGTAGACTCACGTCACGCTGACCAGCAGGTTAGAGGTGCTGTTGTTCTTCCAAACGGTACAGGTAAAAATGTTAGAGTTTTGGTATTCTGCAAAGAAGATAAATATGACGAAGCTAAGGCAGCAGGTGCTGACTATGTTGGCGGTATGGATCTTGTTGAAAAGATCCAGAAGGAAAACTGGATGGACTTTGACGTTGTAATCGCTTCACCTAATATGATGGGTGTTGTTGGTCGTCTTGGTAAGATCCTCGGACCTCGTGGTCTTATGCCTAACCCAAAGGCCGGTACAGTTGCTCCTGACGTTGCAAAGGCTGTTAAGGAAGCTAAAGCCGGTAAGATTGAATATCGTCTTGATAAGACAAATATTATTCACTGCCCAATCGGCAAGGCTTCATTCGGTGCAGAAAAGCTGGAACAGAACTTTGAAACACTTATGGAAGCTGTTGTTAAGGCTAAGCCTGCAGCTACAAAGGGACAGTATCTCAAGAGCGTAGTTGTTGCATCAACAATGGGCGTTGGTATTAAGGTTAATACTGCTAAGTATGGTGCTTAATATTTAATATACAATAATTAAAGCGGTTGGATTTCTCCAGCCGCTTTTTTGTATCTATATTTTATTTGTCTGAACATCACCGTAGTAGATATTTCCGTCATCTAGTATCAGATGTTTGTTGCAGATGTTTAGTGCAGCAGGACGGTGAGTAACAATAAGACAGGTACGATTTTTCAGCGCTGAAATATTTTGTAGCAGCTGTGCTTCGGTCTGCTCGTCCAATGCACTGGTAGCTTCATCAAGGAGCAAAATAGGTGCATTGCTTAGTATTGCTCTTGCAATGGCAATTCGCTGAGCCTGACCTTCAGATACACCGAGAGCTTTTTCACCGATTTTTGTGTCAAATCCATGGGGCAGTTCTTTTATAAATTCATATGCACAGGCAATTTTTGCAGCGGCAATGATTTCTTCATCTGTGGCATTGTCATTAAGCATAAGCATATTTTCCTTAATAGTGCCTGAGAACAATACATTTCCCTGAGGAACATATGCAAACAATGAACGGGTCTCTTTTCCGCATTTGAATGTGTCACCGCTGTAAGACTTATATTCCACCGCACCTTTGCATGGATAATATGCACCTAAAAGGATATGGAAAAGAGTTGATTTTCCTCCCCCGGAAAGTCCGGTAAGAGATATAAAATCTCCTTTCTGTATATCCAGGTCAACATTCTTCAGAACATGGTTATCACCATACGAAAAGGACATATTTTCAATGGATATTCTGTCAAAATCTTTATATTCGAGATGCTTAGTGCTTTCTTCTTCCTCCGGAAGATTTTCAAGCTCAATAATACGTTCGGCAGAAGCAATAACGCCATAGAATTTCGGAAGGAGTCCCGAAAGATTGGCAAAAGGTCCCTTTATCTGATTGACCAGCTGAAGTATTGCGGTCAATGTACCATATGTAAGTGTGCCAAGAAAAATGCCTCTTGCACCCCATATAAGAGCAATGAAATATCCTACCTGGAATACAAATCCAAAGCCTGCGTTGGCACAGATACTCAGGCTTCTGCGTTTCATCTGAGCCTTAAAATGGTTCTTCTGATTGACATCATTTGTTTCTTCCATTTTTTTCTCGCAGCCGAATACCTTTATAATGAGGCTGTTTTCAAGAGTTTCCTGAAGGAACGAACGCATTATGCCCTGCTTCTGCTGAACATTTTTATGCAGTGACTTCATCTTTTTCCTGAAAATCAGTGATATTATAATAGTGCAGATGCCGGCGATTATAAATATCATGGTGAATTTCTTGTCCATTGCAATAAGTACAGAAATTGCGCATATAAGCTGAGTAATCATACTTGTCAGGTTAGGCAGCAGAGTAGTTATACCGTCAGAGATGCTGTCAACATCGGAAAACATACGGTTTAACAGTTCACCGCTATGGTACTGGGAAAGTTCAGAATAATCCTTGTTCAAAAGCTTGTTCAGCATATCCTTTCGTATACCCATGCCCAGGCTGCATCGTACATATTCGACAGCGGAGTTGCAGTAAAGCTGCAAAAGCAGCTGGAGAATAATAATGGCCAAAAGCCCTATACCGTATTTTAACATTCCGTCGGAGGAACGGTCAACGGCACTGTCTATAATTCCACGGCACATTAAAGCAAAAATTACCGATACGGCAGCATACAGTCCATAACCTATTATAATAGTGATTATTCTGAAAATCTGATTGCGGGAACGATTATACAACCATTTTAAAGTCCCTTTATCTTCTTTTTTAAAACGCATTATCTTTTACCCAGTATCCTTAGAATTTTAAAACATACTCTTCTCAGAAAAATTGACTGCCAGAAAAACAGATAGATTTTATAAAGCAAAGATGAGCTGTCAACTTTTTTGCCTTTGCGGTTTACATAAGATACAACAGCTATAATCTGGTCATTTGTTATACCTTTTTCAAGGTAAGTCTGATTATCTCCGCATATGGTATAGACACCGTTTTCAGCCTTCATTACTCTATGCAGCACATAGTGACCGTCATCACGTTTATAAAATGGTATATCATTTTTCTTTAAATCACCTTTCTGTTTAACAAGCATAACAGAATCTCTGCCTTCTTTAATAAAAGGAAGCATACTTACTCCCTTTGGGTACATTAAGAATTCACCGCCGCTGTCAACAACGTCACGAATCGTATTTTCATAATCCGACAGGTTAAATTCATGTGACAACCGAACTACCGCCTTTCGTGCTTTTTATATACTATTTATACTATTATAATGTATTTTAGTGTAAAAGTCAACCAATAAAAAGGAAAGGAATGGCTTGCAATTTAGAAATATGTATGTTATAATGTGTTAAATAGAATCAGTGGAGGTTTGTATTATGTCACGACTGAAAATAGTTACAGCTATATTGGCATTGAGTATATGTATATTTTCATTTGCATCTTGCGGAACAAATATAAAGAATAAAAATGCAAGCAATTCAACACAAACTGCTACAGCAAAAACGGTAACAGTAAAACAAGGCAATGGCAAAAACCCTTCTGCCACAACTACTGCCAAGGAGGAATATGAAAGCAGCAACAAAACTACAAAAAAATTCACCGGCATTAATATTCATGAAGAAGATCCTTATGTAATTGATTCCCAGACAGGAGAAACTGTTACAGAACCGGGAGAAACCCTTCCGCCTAATCTTGAGACTGGCTTAGGCGAGGCATTCTAGTTCATATGATGTAGTGCAGAATATAATCAGAACAGTAAAATATACGGAGGTAATATTATGTCTAAAGCAAAAATTTTAG
>JBJFBR010000244.1:4542-5622 GCA_051888545.1 Oscillospiraceae bacterium | reverse complement strand
TGGTTGCGGAGGCTGGACTTGAACCAACGACCTTCGGGTTATGAGCCCGACGAGCTACCATCTGCTCCACTCCGCGATATGTTTAATTTGTATGCCCTTTTTAAAGTGCACATTTATTATATCATACCAGGCATGGTTTGTCAATAGCTTTTTATAAATTTTTTTTGATAAATATTAGCTATGTAAACCAACCGTTAATATATAATGGTTGGTTTGAATTTTATTTGCAGAAGCGGTGGCTGCCGATTACCATAACTGTGGGCTTTGAGTGCATATAGGCGTTGGATGTCTTGCTTGGGTTGTAATAATATACACAGCCGCCTGTGGGGTCCCAGCCGTTGAGCGCATCTTGTGCGGCTTTGTATGCTGAATCCGCAATAGGCTCGTTGAACTGTCCGTCGACAATGGCTGTAAATGCTCCGTTCTGATAGATTACTCCTGATAATGTGTCGGGAAATGATGGGTGCTTTATTCTGTTTAAAACGACTGCACCAACTGCGACCTGACCTGTGTATGGTTCGCCTCGTGCTTCGGCTGATATGATTCTGGCAAGAAGATTGATGTTCGCCTGCGTCGCTTCAGGTACTGAACCGATAGATATACCCAACGCTTTCAAAGTAAGCGGACCGGCTACCCCTGTTTGCTTTATCCCTTGCTGCTTCTGGAATTTTAAAACTGCGTTCCTGGTTTCCTCTCCATAGTATCCTGTGACTGATGCGTTGAAAAGTCCCCGCTCTTTCAGCCTTTCCTGTATGGCTGTGACCTCTGAACCACTTGAACCTACCTCAGATAAGGCTTCCAGAGATTTTATGCTTAATGATTGAAAGGATACAATGATCAGTCCGAAAATAATCAGAACAATCATTCCCGATCTCATAAAATTGTGTATTCGCCTGGATGTATTCATTACTGGCACTTCCTTACTTTTTATTTTCTCTTATTTTTAGCATTAATCTATAAAATATACCAAAAAGTCTTATTAAAAAAAGATATTGATTTATATATTAATTTTTGATATAATGAACAAAGAAATTATACAGGGGTGGTTTTATGTCAAAACAGTGCATTAATTGCGGTAAT
>JBJFBR010000244.1:0-4442 GCA_051888545.1 Oscillospiraceae bacterium | reverse complement strand
CTTGCATTTTTAAAAAGTATGTGATATAATAAAGTGTATTGTGATTTAGATTAGTTTTTTATTTATGAAAAGGAGGTGCAGCCTCATGGCAAAGTGTCAGTTTTGCGGAAAAGGTGTTACTTTCGGAATTAAGGTTTCTCACTCACACAAGAGAACAAATAAGGCTTGGAAGCCAAACGTTCAAAGAGTAAAGGCTATAGTTGACGGTAAGCCTTGCCACGTTTATGCTTGTTCAAGATGTCTGCGTTCAGGTAAGGTTGAAAGAGCATAACCTTTTATATTCTGCAATGTATGAAAGACCAATTTTTTTGAATTGGTCTTTTATTTTTTTGCTTTTTGTGAATTTTTACTATGGAAATTTTATCTTAATGCCGTGCAATTTACAAATTCTGCATTTTATAGCAATAAAATTAACAAACAATCTGCCTTTTTTTCAAAAAAATATCAGGAAAAATGAAAACTCTGAACATTTTTACTATAAAACACTTGCAAAATTCAGCGTCTTTTGTTATAATATTATTAAGTAATACTATCGACGGAAATTAACAAATTGTACGAAGGAATACTTCGTAATCAAATTTGCAGGAAAAGAGGATATTTTATGTCAAACAGATTATTTCAAGGTGTAGTACATCAGATGCGTGACGCTATTGACTGCGTTATAGGCGTTATTGATGAAAATGCAACCATTGTTGCCTGCTCGGAACTTGCACAGGTTGGCACAACCAATGAATTCATTTCGTTGGATTTAAATGATTCACATGATATCTTTGTTCGTGACGGTTATACATATAAACCGTTTGGCACACACATTAAACCTGATTATGCTGTGTTTGTTGAGGGTACTGATGAAACAGCTGCAAAGTATGCAAACATTCTTGCAATTTCACTCACAAGCATAAAACAGTATTATGATGAAAAATATGACAGAAATAACTTTATTAAAAATGTTGTTCTGGATAATATTCTTCCGGGAGATATTCAGGTAAAGGCTCGTGAACTTCATTTTAATGCGGATACTGCACGGGTTGTATTCCTTATCAGAATTCTCTCTTCAAATGATGTTTCGGCTTTCGATGTAATACAGAATCTGTTCCCTGATAAGAATAAGGATTTTGTGTTCAATATTACCGAAACAGACATTGCACTGGTAAAGGAAGTTTCAGACGGTATTACTAATCAGGACCTTGAAAAGCTTGCAAGATCTATTTCTGATACACTCAGCAGTGAATTCTATACAAGAGTCAATGTTGGTATCGGTACAGTTGTTACAGGTGTTCGTGAGCTTGCACGCTCATTCAAAGAAGCTCAGACAGCTCTTGAGGTGGGAAAGGTATTTGATACAGACAAGATTATAGTTTCATATGATAATCTGGGTATTGCAAGACTTATTTATCATTTGCCTACAACTCTCTGTGAAACTTTCCTTAAAGAAGTTTTCAAGAAAGGTTCTATTGATTCTCTTGACCACGAAACTTTGTTCACAATTCAGAAGTTCTTTGAAAATAACCTTAATGTTTCTGAAACATCAAGAAAGCTTTTTGTTCACAGAAACACTCTGGTTTACAGACTTGAAAAAATCAAAAAGCTTACAGGACTTGACCTGAGAGAGTTTGACCATGCAATAGTATTTAAAATTGCACTTATGGTTAAAAAATATCTTTCATCCAATCCTGTTAAATTCTAAATATATTTTTTAAAGCAGAGGATTGACTCTAAAAGGCGGTGTTTATAAAATGGTTGAGTTTAAGGATGTGTCTGTGACATATTCTTCAAGCGGAGTTGACGCTTTGCATTCTATTAACTTAAAAATCAATGATGGGGATTTTGCCTTTGTCGTGGGACCATCCGGTGCAGGTAAATCAACCCTTATAAAACTTGTTCTGAGAGAAATTGAGGCTACTAAAGGTACTGTTATTGTAAACGGTTTTAATCTCAATACACTTAAAAGAAGAAAAATTCCTAAACTCAGGCGTACTATCGGCGTTGTTTTTCAGGATTTCAGACTTATTCCCACAATGACAGTATATGAAAATGTAGCGTTTGTGCTCAGAGTTATTGACGCTCCGAATAAATATATAAAAAAACGTGTTCCTTATGTTATAGGTCTGGTAGGACTTTCACATAAAATGAATTCATATCCTACGGAGCTTTCGGGAGGAGAACAGCAGCGTGTAGCTCTGGCACGAGCTTTAGTTAATGATCCTCAGCTTATAATAGCAGATGAGCCTACAGGAAATGTTGACCCGACGCTTTCATATGAAATTGTGGAGCTTTTAAAAGGAATTAACGAATGCGGAACAACAATTCTTATGGTAACACATGAGCATGACCTTGTCCGTTCTTTCGGCGGACGAATAATTAATATCAACAAAGGCCGTATAGCCTTTGATGAAGTTATCGGAGGCTCAAATGAAAGCGAGTAGTGTAAGATACCTCACAGGACAAGGTTTAAAAAGTATATGGAAAAACCGGATGATGTCGTTTGCATCCTTCTGTATTATTCTTGTTTCCCTGCTTATGGTAGGAATGTCCGTCCTGATTTCAATTAACCTTACAAGAATTATCAGCAGTATTGAGGGCAAAAGCGAAGTTGTTGTTCAGATAAAAGACAATACGGATAAAGCCGGCATTGATGAATTGGAAAGCAAGCTGAAAAAACTTCCTAATGTCAAAACTGTCGAATTTTATTCGAAAGATGACGCCTGGAAAAATATGCTTGAAGATATGACCGAAGAAGAAAAATCATTCTTTAAATATGCCGATGACAATCCGCTTCCGGATACATTCAAGATGACAGTTGTGGATATTAAAAAGATGTCTGAAACTACAAATCAGATTGAAACATTTGACAATGTTGAATCCACTAAATCTCCGACAGCTTTTGCAGATGTTCTTATTGGACTCCGCAGGGTTGTAACAATAATTTCCGGTGCAATTATCATTGCTTTGATTATTGTAAGCCTGATTATTATTTCAAATACCACAAGATCCAGTGTTTTTGCAAGACGTAAAGAAATCAATATTATGAAATACGTTGGTGCAAACAATGCATTTATAAGAATTCCGTTCTTTATTGAAGGTATGGTTGTGGGAATACTTGCAGCCCTGTGCGCATTGTTCCTTACACAGTTTGCATACAACGGAATCTATGATATTCTTGACAGCGACTTCCAGATATGGTCTATTCTTGGAATTAAATCTTTGTATTCATTCAAGAGTATTTTCTGGTATGTTGCCGGTGCATATCTTATTGCCGGTGCATTTATCGGCGCTGTGGGTACATCAATCAGTACCGGAAAGCATCTTAAAGTATAAAAAACAAAAGGCAGGACACTGTTATAAGGATGTTCCTGCCTTTGCGGTTTACAAAAGCAAACAGAAAAAAATAATTATGAAAGGTTTTTTATGTTTACTAAAGGATTAATAAAGAAAATATGTGCTTTTCTCACGGCTTTGGTTTTGACGGTGGGAGCGTCAGTATCCCTTGCAGACAGTTTTTTGAATATTGAACCTGTTTCGGCAGCTAATGAGGCTGAACAAAATGCAGCCGACATTAAAAAAGCTCAGGACGATATCAATGATTTGAAAAAACAGCAGCAGGAAATTGACGAAAAAATAGCGTCTGCTCAGAGTGATATAGAAAAAGAACAGGAAACACAGGAAGATATTAAAAAACAGATTTCTCTTGTGGAAAAAACAATCGCAAAATATGATGAAACTATCAATAATTATCAGCAGGATATAAATAAGCTTTCTGAAGATATTGAAACCAGCGAGAAAAATATCAAGGATAAGGAAACCGAAATTTCTGACGGAATTGATGAATTCAAGAAACGTATCCGCCTTATGTATATAAACGGCTCGGATTCCTATGCGGATATTATTATGGGCTCAAAGGACTTTTATGATATGCTTATGAAAGTTGAGCTGGTCAAGAGAGTTGCAAACCACGATAATAACCTTATTGATAATCTGGTCAAGCTGAAAAAAGAGTATGAGGCTGAAAAGTCTAAGCTGGAAAGCAATCAGAAGGACCTTATTGCAAAACAAGAAGAACAGAAAAAACAGAAGTCTGAAAAGGAAGAACAAAAGACAAAGCTGAGTACTCTTTATCAGAGCAGTAAGTCAGCTGAAGAACAGCGCAAGAAAGACGAAGAAATATACCAGAAGAATAAATCAAATATTCAGAAAGAGCAGGAAGAGTTTGAGGCTCAGCTGCAGGCTCTTTATAAAAAGGAAGAAGAGCGTAAGGAGCGTGAGGCTGAACAGAAACGTCAGGAAGAGCTGAAACGTCAGCAGGAACTGCAAAGACAGCAGGAACTTCAGCAGCAACAGCAGCAGAATCAGAATAACAATACAAATAATAATACAAATAACAATACAAACAATACACAGCCGCCGGCAAATAATAATACCGGTGCACAGTTTATATGGCCTGT
>JBJFBR010000243.1:0-32048 GCA_051888545.1 Oscillospiraceae bacterium | reverse complement strand
CAACACCTGTACCGCAGTCATCACCCATGTTACCGAATGCCATTGACTGTACGTTAACAGCAGTACCCCATGAATAAGGGATATCGTTGTCTCTTCTGTATACGTTAGCTCTTGGGTTATCCCATGAACGGAATACGGCTTTGATAGCACCCATGAGCTGTTCCTTAGGATCATCAGGGAAGTCTTCACCAATTTTAGCCTTGTATTCAGCCTTGAACTGACCAGCAAGTTCCTTAAGGTCATCAGCAGTAAGTTCAACGTCCTGCTTAACGCCTCTCTTAGCCTTCATTTCGTCGATAAGTTCTTCAAAATACTTCTTACCAACTTCCATAACTACGTCAGAATACATCTGAATGAATCTTCTGTAGCAGTCCCAAGCCCATCTGGGGTTGTTGGACTTTTCAGCAATAACATCAACAACTTCTTCATTAAGACCAAGGTTGAGGATAGTATCCATCATACCCGGCATAGAAGCTCTTGCGCCTGAACGAACAGAAACGAGGAGTGGGTTTTCTTTGTCGCCGAATTTCTTGCCTGTGATTTCTTCCATCTTTACGATGTACTCATTGATCTGAGCCTGAATTTCATCGTTGATCTGTCTGCCGTCCTCATAATACTGAGTACAAGCCTCTGTTGTAATTGTAAAGCCCTGAGGAACAGGGAGACCTATATTGGTCATTTCTGCAAGGTTAGCACCCTTGCCGCCGAGAAGTTCTCTCATGTTAGCATTGCCCTCAGAGAAAAGATAACAATACTTCTTTGCCATTGGTTTAATACCTCCATAAAAATTATAATTCCGCATCCAAAAGGGAAGGCTTATTTAACATTCCACTGACAAACGCACAAAGCGTCGGGTATACGGTAGTAATTATATTATAACAGATTTTTTCTTAAATTTCTATAGTTTTCAGTCTTTTTTTGGCATACAACTTGAACAACTTTTGCTTTGAATTTCTATGCACTATTCATAATTTATAAATAACAAAATGGAATAATACAAATATTCAGCTTGAAATTAATTGAAATAAAAAAGACAGCTCAGAATATTATGTGTTTGTATCTGAGGTATTTATATAAAAATGCCGGTTTTTCAATGATGTATAAGAAGTGAAAAGAGCATTCATATACTGGGTGGGAATTTTCCGGCTTGGCGGACGCATAACAGATTTGCTTATATCCTGTAGCCTTTCTATTATAAACCTGCATTTTCTGCTCATAAAATCATAAATACTTTGATTTTTGTCATTTTAACCGACAATATAATTGTGAACTTTTTTCAAACTTTTTTCATCAGCTCTTGAATATGTATTTGTATAGGAATATAATTGATTTGTTAAGTGAATATGGGGAGCTTGACGGATTTTTTTCCAAACAGGCTGAGAGGAAGGTGCTCCTTCGACCCGTTAACCTGATGTGGATAATGCCAACGTAGGGATAAGTTGAAAATTCTTAGGGAAAGTTACCGCTTGGGTGATTTTCCCTTTTTTTATCTGGAGGTGCAGAATGGTTATAATTAACGGTGAAGAAAAAAATGCTGCAGGAATAACTGTTACTCAATATCTTAATGATAACAACTATGACTCAAGAATGATAGCTGTGGAAGTTAATTATGTAATTATACCAAAAACAGAATACGATACAACTGTTCTTGATGAAGGTGATACCGTTGAAATCGTAAGCTTTATGGGCGGCGGATGTTAACCGCTTGATTTATACACTATAATAAAAAGGAAGTTTTAATATGCAGGCAAATGATAAGCTGATTATCGGCGGACATGAATTTAATTCACGCTTTATTTTAGGCTCAGGAAAATATTCTCTCGACCTCATAAAAGCCGCTGTAGAATATGCGGGAGCAGAAATTATAACTCTTTCTGTCCGTCGTGCAAATACAAGGGAACATGAAAATATTCTTGATTACATACCTGAAAATGTTACTCTTTTACCCAATACATCAGGAGCAAGAAATGCTGAAGAAGCTGTGAGAATTGCTCATCTTGCAAGAGAACTCGGCTGCGGAGATTTCGTAAAAATTGAAATTATGCGTGACAGCAAATATCTTCTTCCGGACAATGCTGAAACAATCAAGGCTACAGAAATACTTGCAAAGGAAGGCTTTGTAGTTATGCCTTATATGTTCCCCGACCTTAACTCTGCAAGAGATCTGGTCAATGCAGGAGCAGCGGCAGTAATGCCTCTGGCAGCTCCCATCGGCTCAAACAAAGGTCTTGCCGCAAAAGAATTTATTCAAATCATCATCAATGAAATCGACCTTCCTGTAATAGTTGACGCAGGAATAGGACGTCCCTCACAAGCCTGCGAAGCCATGGAAATGGGCGCTGCTGCAATAATGGCAAACACAGCTCTGGCAACAGCCGGAGACCTGCCCATGATGGCATCGGCTTTCAAATCAGCCATAGAAGCAGGCAGAAAAGCATACATTTCAGGACTGGGACGGGTTCTTACACGAGGAGCGTCTGCTTCCGATCCCCTGACAGGATTTTTACGCAACTAAAGGGTGGCTTTTAATATGGACAATCAATTTTTAATCGACTCGGAATATCTTTCGCCAAAGGCTCTGGAAATCAAGCACCGTCTTGAAAATGACCCGACATCACGCACCAACCACATGGAATATATGCCAGGAATGGAAATTATCCAATCGGACATCTGCGAAAAAGTCATGAGCCAGATGAATTCATACAACAGTTCTGAATACACTGCAAAAGATGTAAAAACAGCGCTTGAACACGAAGTCTGCACCATTGAAGATTTCAAGGCACTTTTATCACCTGCTGCCGAGCCTTTTCTTGAAAAAATGGCTGAAAGAGCACGTCTTGAAACAAGCAAGCATTTCGGCAACACAGTATATATGTTCACACCTCTATACATTGCAAACTACTGTGAGAATTACTGTGTTTACTGCGGTTTCAACTGTTACAATCACATAAAGCGAATGAAACTGAACATGGAACAGATTGAGCACGAAATGAAAGTTATTGCCGACAGCGGAATGGAAGAAATCCTCATCCTCACAGGTGAAAGCCGTGCTCAGAGTGATGTAAAATACATTGGCGAAGCCTGCAGGCTTGCGAGAAAATATTTCCGCATGGTAGGACTTGAAATTTATCCCGTAAACACCGACGAATACAAATATTTACACCAATGCGGTGCAGATTATGTCACGGTATTTCAGGAAACCTATGACACGGATAAATACGAAACTTTGCATTTAATGGGGCACAAGCGGGTATGGCCATACCGTTTCAACGCACAAGAACGAGCTTTAAAAGGCGGAATGCGGGGAGTTGCATTCTCAGCACTTTTAGGACTTTCTGATTTCAGAAAAGACGCTCTTGCAAGTGCTCTGCATGTATACTATCTTCAAAGAAAATATCCTCATGCTGAGATGTCACTATCCTGTCCAAGACTTCGTCCTATCATCAACAACGACAAAATAAATCCGTCAGATGTGGGAGAAAAACAGCTTTGTCAGGTACTTTGTGCATACCGGATTTTTCTCCCCTATGTTGGAATAACAGTATCATCAAGAGAAAGTGCACAATTCAGAAACGGCATTGTAAAGATTTGTGCCACAAAGATTTCAGCAGGTGTTTCCACCGGAATCGGCGACCACGAAAGCAAATACACCGGCAAACAAGCCGGCGCTGAGGAAGGCGACGAGCAGTTTGAAATATGCGACACCAGAAGCCTTGACAAAATGTACGATGACATTTCCTCTGAAGGATTACAGCCTGTACTCAATGATTATCTTTATGTATAATCTGCATTATTAATATTCAATTTACACGAACGTATGTTCTATATATAATGATAACACCGAAATAAAAATTTGTCAAGAGGTATATACAAATTTCTCAAAATGGGGTATAATAAAGGCATATTAAAAGAAAGGAAGTCTTTATATGTCAGTTATAAAAGTAAGCAAGAGCAATTTCAGCGAAATTCAGAACAGCGATAAAAGAGTACTTCTGGATTTTTACGCTGACTGGTGCGGTCCCTGCCGCAGAGTTTCACCTTTAGTTGAAGAAATTGCCAGGGAAAATCCCCAATATCTCATTGGCAAAATCAATGTGGACGAAGATCCTGAGCTTGCGCAGGCCTTTGATGTTTCAAGCATTCCAACTCTTGTTATAATGGAAGGCGGAAAAATTGTCGGTCAATCAGTAGGTGCCGGCTCTAAGTCGCAGATAATGGAGTTATTGGAAGGATAATAAAAACCTCCGCTTTGATAATTCAAGGCGGAGGTTTTGTAATTTTAGATGCAGATTAACTATAATCATTTAACACAGGTCGGGCAACAACTCATGGATTACATATATGCTCATAAACAAGCTTTAGTAATAATTTATATCTTTTTAAGGTATCATCATTTTTTCCGCAATACTCTCTTGGTATTTGTTCATTTATATCATAGTTAACAGAAATACCATACAAATCGAACAGATCACTTGTTAAATCAATATAGTGACCATTTATTTGATTAAAGTAATGTGTCCCGCCGCCTGAAACCCGCATTCTATGTATTGTCCCTCCAAACATATCATGAACAAGTGTTGCTGTAATGGCACATTGACCATATGTCGGATCATTCTCTTCAACATAATCCTTCTGACATCTTGGATAAGCAGTATCTTTACACCACACATCCAACAGAATTTTAAACAGGGAGTCAATAGATTCTATATCATGCTTTCTGTTGTCGGTTCTTTTGATATCTTTGCTATGTTCACTTCCATAATATGATATTTCTCTGCCTGATTTTGTTTTAAACATACTGTATTCACCTCTGACAGTTAATATATCACAACTCAGTAAATTTTTCAAGGCAGCAAAAACCGCAGACATAAAGCCTGCGGTTTTCTCCTGCGGTCAAAGCCGCTTAAAATATCTGGCGGAGACGGTGGGATTCGAACCCACGTCCCTCAAGGGGCATCATGATTTCGAGTTTTATGGGTTAATGGCAGTTTAGCGATTTTTGAAGGCAGTTTCGGGCGGTTTTCTATTCGCCGAAAATGCTTGAAATTAAAGGCTTTTTAGCGGTTGCGCCGCAGAAATCCCGATAAATACAGGAAAGTTCGAATAACGGCATTTTCGCTGTTTTCGGAAAGAACAGGCACTATTTTGGAAAGAACTGCGGAAAGAACAGAATAAACACATTAACAACGGCAATACACGGGAAAAACCTGCACCGACTAAAACATTTACGAGGTGTATTGCTATGAATGAAACTGCAATCAACTGGGATTCGATTCCTGATATTATTACCAAAGACCAACTCTATCAAATCTGCCATATCAGCAAATCAACGGCGTTGTATCTGCTTCGCAGCGGCAAGATACCGTGCGAATACACGGGCAAGAAAACTCGCTGTTACAAAATCAAAAAGGCCGATGTTATTACATATCTTGAAAAGAGAAAAGTATTCCCCGAATCTTATTCCGCACCGGCAGGTTGGTACAAGGGGAACTATGCCGTAAAAATGAAAGCCGAAGTACCCGAACCGGTTCTTGAAAATATGAAGCTGTATTACACGGAACTGTTTGCACAGTATCCCGATGTGCTGACTGCGACCGAAATATCAAAAATAATCGGCTACGGCACAACGTCAATAAATGATTGGTGCAGGAAAGGACATCTTAAATCGTTCAAAAGAAACAATGTGAATCATATTCCGAAAGTCTATTTAATAGAATTTTTTTGCTCGAAATATTTTCGCACCATTATCCGCAAATCTGATTGGCATATCCGGGTGCTGCGAGAATTCCCCCGTTGGCAAGTGATACGAGGATTGAAAACAAAAGAGTGAATATTCGCTGAATTTTTGCTTTGGGGTGGTTTTTCACTGAATATTCGGTATGTTCGCTGTAAAAAGTGGCACAGGTTTGAAAATATTCGTTGTAATTTTTGGCACGAGCATAATTTGCAAATTCATAAATCGCACATTCGAAAAAGAAAACCTCTTTTGATACAATCTAAGTATCAAAGGAGGTTTTTTACTATGACTGACACATTATTTGAACAACTCGGCGGCACTTATACACAGATTGGTGACTATCTCTTGCCGGACTTATCATTACCGGTGGAAAAAGAACCGGGTAATATCGGTGTGTGGGCATTAAGACACAAACGATATTTGAAGCAGCATCATAAGGTGCTGTACTACAATCTACTCACTTCCGGCAAACTACATTCCCACCTTGCCGACATCGAAGAACAGGCACAACAACTTTTTCTCCGGCTGGTAAAAGAATACGCCGAAAAAGAGGGAGTGACCGAACAACTCAAATCCGCCGACCAAATGGCGTGGGTGCGGAAGATGAATAATATCCGTAGTAGAGCAACTGAGGTTGTTAATTCAGAAGTGTTGTTTATATGAGAAAACGAAAATACTATCTACGCCTAACCAACTCTGAGTACCGCCTTATAATTCAATGTTTGCTCAATTTCCGAAATAAACTCTTAACTCAAGGTAAATACACCGACGGAGTAGATGAAGTCATAATAAAATTCTCAAAATAGTAACAGGCACGGGAGGTTTACTTCCGTGCCTGTTGCTTGCTAAATTGGTGCTTTTAAAAACAAGTATTCATCTATGTATTCAACAAGATTCTTAATAAAGGAAACATTGTCTGTTACAGTTGTTTCTGTACCAGTAAATCTGTCTTGATGAATGATTAGATGTCTTGTCTGTAAAACCGAATCAAGTTTGTCAAAATCGTCCGTGTCAAAATTTTCAAAAGGATTTTGGTCGCCATCTATTTGGGACAGCAATTCAACTAATTCTCCTTTGCCAGTCTTTCCTAAAGGAAACTTTGTCTTAAACATAAAAGACTCATCTATTTCTGCATCTTCATCTGATATGAAAGATATTGAATTTAAATAGTTTACAATCTTGGTTTTCTTTTCCTCTGTGAAATGATGCTTCTGTATACCTATTAATGCATTACCATCCATTACACTTAAACGTATGGCATTCATTTTCATATACAGCGGCAAACTTCCGCTGGTCATGCCATTAAGGTTATACCTGAATTCATCAAGCGCTTTTTCTACAAATACTTGAAACTTGGTAACTAATGATACAACCGCTAATTTTAAAAACAATGTTCGATTTTCATCATCAGAGGAAGCCAAAGTAGTCAGCTTTTCAACCTCAGAAACACTTTGCATGAATTCTGAAGTTGCCTCATAATGATATGGCATCTTCAAACTCCTTAAACCACATTTTAACACGCTTATTTACAATATCTTTATCAGATGTTCTTTTTGATAAGGAGTCCTTGATATCATCTATCATCAAAAAAGATTTAAGACGGTTATAAATTTGCTCTGTATTTGCTTCGACAAATTCTTTGCTCATTCGTTCGAGACTCGGCATAATAAAATCTGCAATTGTTTTGTATATCTTGGTGTTGCCGGTGCTAATATCTCTAAATGCTTCATCGGTACCAAATACAGTTACAACTTTTTCTATCGTTGAGTTAAAACGATCTTTGTATCCTTGCTTTTCTTCCTCGGTACAATCTTTATGAGTATCCATATACTCATTTATAAATTGAACCAATTTGCCTTTATACCCCTCAATATAAACATCGCCATTCTCATCAATAGCTATATTATCGCTCATTGCAAAATACCTGATTATAAATTCAACATCCAAATAACGCTGGTGTGGGGCTTTCTGTTTCAGTATTTTCAAAAAGTCAGTGTTTTCCTTACAAAGCTCTTTAGCCGCATCGTTAAGGTTTCCTCTATACATACAGTTCCTGAGCTCTTGATAATTCAATGTTACAGCACCACGATTCAAACGCATAAAAATGTCATATTTAATGTCTCTGTGAGAATCTTTTTTTATTACGTTAACACGTAACATACCATCATCAAGAAGGCTCTTAGATTTGGGCGGTAGATCTTTATATTTTATCTTATTTAGATCTGTAAGAACTTCTAATTTTGTCAGAGCAAACTCATTATCATAAAAATTCCTAATACTAGACAGTCTCTGCAGGCCGTCTAACACGAGCCAACTCCCATTTTCTTCCTCAGCAAAGTAAAGCGGCGGAATGGGTACATTCATAATTATTGACTCAATAAGAGAAGATGCTTTGTCTGTTTTCCAAATTTGTTTTCTTTGGAAAGGTACTTCAAGAATTATTTTGCCTTTTTTAATCAAATCATAGATGTATTGCACAGAATAGTCATAAGACATTGTGTTTAAATATCTTTTTTCTTTTGGTACATCAATTTCATATGTTTCATTTTCTGTTTGGAAAATATCAGCCATAAGCTTTGTCCTCGTTTCGTTTAAATTTATATACTAATTTATATTTTGGGGATGATGGAATGGTGATCAATTATATTTCTCGCCGTGTCCCATTTAGCAGCTTTAATTTTCTTGATTCGTTTCCCGGTTCCAAAGTCCAACAAATCCTCCCTTCCCAAAACGTTCAGAACCTTATCTAAGCTCCCTAAACCTGCGGATGATAATAGGAATGCTTCTTCAGGATTACAGAGTTTGCAGTAAACAAGAAGTTGTCCTAAATTTTGTAAAGTCAATTGTGTTTTCTTGGCTTCAATAAAGAAGATTTCTGCCTTGTTTCCCCATATAACCATACCAAGAACATCAATTTCTATTTTTAATCCGACTGCTTGAGGATAGTATTTGATAATTCCATATTGTTCTAATACTGAATCAAGATTTACAGAGTGGCAATCGACAACAAAAATATCGCATTTTTTAGAATGGTACTTATCATTTAAGTATATTTCTAACCAATCGCACATTCCTGCATAAAGTTCGACTTCTCTTTTTACATTATTCACCATAACCTAAATCCTTTGCTAACAGTGTCCAAGATTCATAATGTTTTCCTCGGATGATTTCTGGGATGAGATCATCATTAACCATAGGATGGAACGGGCGATTTTTACGTTTGAGAGGCTTCTCCCAATAAAACTTGTGAGTTTTGTTTTCATCCAAGTATTCAAGCAATTCGTCGGCATACTTTTCTAATGCTCGCTGCTTATGTACAATGTTAAAACCAATTGGTAGAAACTCATTTGCCCAAATTTTAACTTGATGTTCCTTTTTCCAATAGTATTTTTTGCCTTCATTATATTTTTTTAGGTTTGAATCCCTGAAATTTGGATGACCAAAATCTATTGTCTGAACAGGGATGTCTAAATCCTTAAGCATATTGGCTATGTCGATAACTAACTGCCAATTGCCGGGAATTTCTATGTAAACTCTATGCCATCCCTCTTGACCAAAAGCGATATTACTTCTGCGGATATATCCTGTTACATCGGCCATTCCTCGCAATAGTTCTTTCTTTTCATCGGTTGTCATACTGAAAAGTTCGCTATTCATAGTCATAGTTGAATGATGAACGCCATTTCCAATAAATCTAAGGATTTCACGCATAGTATAATCTTCATTGGGTTTTGTAAATGAAAATTGTGTAGCCTTTTTGGTTTCAGATATAGGCAAGGAGTGCCCAATTAAAGGTTCGATAACGCTTCTAATATCAGCCAAACTACTTTTAACGTAAACTGCTACTTCTCTTCCTTCATCATCAATCAAGTTTTTATGAGGCAATTCGATGGTAATGGTTGTCGTATCTGTTTTTCGTTGAACCTCACCATTACCGAGAATCATACCGATAAGATATGCCATTTGTGTATTCATATTAACACCCCGTTAATTAAATCCAATTCTGTATCCTTGTTCAAACAGAAAATTGACGACGTCGTTATCGTTTAATCTGAAAGAAAAGTTGTCTCTATACGCATCATTATGAGTAAAACCTAGTTGGTATATGTTTTCTGGGGGACGGTTATACACATAGAGTCTTAATTCCAACCCCCATTTATTAGCATCCTCTTGTAGAATAATCATACCCGGATCTTCGAATGTTAAATTTTCATCATATGTTGCGTTATATTCGTTTACAAAATTTCGCATTCTTGAAGGTTTTGCCTCTGCTTCAATAAAGAATTCTTCATTCCTTAAAAAATCAAGTAAATCTCTATACATAATCATTCTCCTATCTCCGTATAAATTTTATCTGCAATTGCCTTTGCCATCAGTGGGGGGACAGCATTGCCTATTTGTGTTCTTACAGCAACTTTCGTACCATAAAAGATGTAGTTATCGTCAAATGATTGCAATCTAGCGGCTTCTCTCGGAGTGATTGCACGATGTAAAAAAGGATGATTGTTTGTGCCGTTAGATGCGGCATCAAATCTTGTGTCTATAGTAGGTGAAGGCTCATCCCATTTTAATCTGCCCCAAGTCGAATTGAATTGCTGTTTCCCGAGCATTTCTTTTGGCAAACACTCTTTACCTTTTTCCGGTGGAATCATTGCTAACTTTTTAATAGCTATTTCAGCGTGATTCGATGCTTTGTGATTATATAATTTTGAGCTATTTGCACGCATAAGTTTTTGATATTCAGATGTAGCTTTTGTAGTGTATTCTAATTCAAAATCGCCCTCACCTGAATTCAAATAGGCTAAATCACTTATGGCATCCTTTACAGTAACAGGCTTTTCGACGGTTGGTAACGGAAGATTTATCTTTTTCTTTTTACTACAAATAAATATTGTTCTTTCTCTTGATTGCGGCACACCGAAGTCAGTAGCTTTTAATACTCCAACATCAACAAAATAGCCCAACCTTTCAATAGCGGAGAGAATTTGCTCCTTAAACCATCCTTTAGATGTAGACAGCAATGTTTTTACATTCTCTATAACAAAAACATCAGGCTGAAGTCTTTCAACAAAATTCAAATATTCTATAAACAGGAAGTTGCGTGGATCTTCTAATCCCAACTTTTTTCCTTTCATCGAGTAGCCTTGGCACGGTGGCCCGCCTACAATCATATTTACACCAGACTTAAGCGATAAATCTATGACTTTTTCTTTTATTGCAGTTTCTTTTATGTCTCCAACAACAACATTGACTTTAGGCATATTCTTTTTTAAGGTAATTGCTAAATTCTCATTTACATCTAAAGCAACGACTGTTTCAAAATGCGGATTTTTATGCATTCCATAAGATAATCCGCCGGCTCCACAAAACAAATCCAAAATTTTGAACTTCATTTTCTCACCACACATTTCTTGTTTTTTATTAGTATTCGTTTGAATATTTCTTTGCCGTCTATTATGGGCTTGAACAAATCGTATTCATTGTCAGAACCGTGGTTTGCTTCGCCGACAATTTCAAACTGTTCGTCGTTATGATACTTTAAGTATGTTAAGGGGACACCCATAACACCAGTGAAATCCATCGGAATATCAATGACCCTTGATACGTTAATAGCATTGTAGTTATCATAATACGGATACTTATTCGGATCGTAATAGGCAGTTAAAACTAATTCCTTGTGTTTTCTTTCATTATCCAAATTGGTAAGCCACATTGCATTACCTAAACTGCGCCATTTTTGACCGTTTTCATCTATCCAAAAACGGGTTTTTCTTGGCTTTGTATCGCTTGGAACTTTGAATTTCATATCTCCAAAGCAATAACCAATCCAAGCTTCACCATTTTTTATATAAGGAAAAACTTCTTTATAGGTTATTGCATTTTGATTGCCTATTAGCAAAAACTTTTTGTTGTATTTAATAATCAATGAAAACAATTCTATGAATTTTGAGAATGGAGGGTTTGTTACGATAATATCTGCTTCTTTTAGATACTCAATGCATTCTTCGCTTCGAAAGTCGCCATCGCCCTTTAACTTAGTTACAACGTTATTGCCATTCAAAAAATCAATGATATCATCGTCATCTATATATGGTTTACTTTTGAAATGCTTACTTTCGACGATCATTACATAAGCAGAATTTTTATTTAATCTTTGATTTTTATTGTCGGTTATTTGAAGTTTTTCAAGAATGCGAGAGCCTTTATACGATGTACATATTAATTTTTTTAATTTTAAAACATTAAAGTTTTTCAAGAAATATCTTGAGAACGCAGATTCATACGGATCATCACAATTGCACAATACAATTTTATCAGAAAAATGTTCAATATAATGGGATAATTCACTTTCAACCGTGCTGTAATCTGTATACCATTCATCAGTGTTTTCAGAATATTTTGCTTTATTTAAAATCGAGTTGTTTTGCATTTTTTAACCTCAATTCTTATATTTCAAACCAAAACTTCCCATTTGCCGTAGCGTTTGCCGCTTTCACGGCGGATATAGTTTTTATCCTGTAGCGATTTCATAATTCGCTTTATAGTGCTGAGAGATTTTCCGGTCGCTTCGCCCATTTCTTGTTGTTTGATAGTTGGATTTTTTGCAATTAATTCTAAAATCGCCAGTTCCTCTAAAGTGCAGTCCAAAGTGTCAAATTGAGACTTTGGAACTTTAGAATTGATACTTTGGGAAGCGTTTTCATCCACAAAATCAACGTGCATATAGCGATTCTTTAATTTGTAATTTGTACCGAGCAGAAGGTTTGAGAAAAACAATTCCAAAAACTTTGTGGTGGAATGAATACCTTTTTGCAAATCGTTATAGTTTGCTCGAACCAATGCATTACGGAAATACCAAGAGTTTTCACGGAACGCATCATTGTTGACACGGAAACCAAAAGTTTTCATATACTTAATCATAAACACGGCGGTAGCTCTTGTGTTACCCTCGCCGAAAGGGTGAATTTGCCAAATATCTGATGCAAATTTTGCAAGATGCTTTACCGATGCTTCAACCGACAGCCCCTCATAGGAAAACTGTTTTTCGGTGGAAAAATCATAATCCAAAGTGTCTTTTATGCTGTCCCAATCAGCGTAGATAACCGTTTCGCCATTCAGTATCCATTCCTTTTTGGAAATGTTATACTGACGGATTTGTCCGGCGTGGTCAAATACGCCCTCAAACAATCTGCGGTGAATGGTAATCCACTCTGCCGGAGAAAACTGAAACGCTTTTTCGCCCAACAGCTTTGTGATCCTTGCGGAAACGATGTCGGCTTCCTTTGTTTCGTTTTCGGTTTCGGTACGGGTTGATCTCTGCTCGTAATAGCTGTGAATACGCTTCTGAGCCTCGTCAATGGTGATTTTGCCCTCGATGTGATCCTTTGCGGTGTCCAGCAAATATTCGGAGGTTTTCAGCCCGTCAACCGCCTGCAGACCGATAGCAGTTTGCCAAGCTTCGCTTTTTTCGGCTCTTTCAGGTTCGCCCTGCTTTATATATTCTTCAAGTTCAAATTGCCAATTCTTGTCGGGCATATTTGTACCTCATTTCTTACAATTCTTCCGTCTTAAAGGTTGTATAACCCTCGTAGTAGTAGCTGTGGTCGATGCCTTTCATATAGACTTCACGGCTGTTTATTTCGTCTGTAAGCGCACCTTTTAGTAACACTTTGATTTCCACATCTTTAATCGGACTGCGCTCCATTGCCAGCAGATAATCTTCTTTATCCACCTTACTCCAGTCCACCACTTTACTGATTTCGTTTTTCAAGATATGGTCAAGCCAAATGCGTGTGCTGCGACCGTTGCCCTCTCGGAACGGGTGGGCAATATTCATCTCAACATATTTTTCTACTATCTCATCAAAGTTTGACTGCGGCATTTTATCGATATTCTCAAGTGCCGCTTGCAAGTACATCAAGGGAGCAAAGCGGAAATTGCCCTTTGCAATATTGACTGTTCTGAGATCACCTGCGAAGTCGTAAATGTCCTCAAAGAGGTATTTATGGATTGCCTGCAATGTCGAAAACTTGCCGACAGGAAGATTATCTAAAATGCCTTTTTCAAAAAGTTCCGCCGCCTTTTTCTTGCTGATTCGTTCTTCTTCACGAGCAAGGTCGGCAGAGCTTGTCAGACCTAATTTATTTTCAAGTGCCATATTGCACCTCCAAAATCGAACTATAATATTCCTGAAATTAAAACGATTGCAACTACAATAATTAAAATACCTACTAAAAATGTCATACAACCGGCAGCCTGTGGGGATGATTTTCTATGATTAGAAGTCGGCTGAGAATAAGTGTATGTATGGGATTCCGGCTTAAGAGCTTGTACCGGTTTTTGAGCCTGACGAGGCTTGGTGGCTTTAGAATATAAAGCGAGAGGGTCGGTTTGATTCATTATGCGTGAATAAAAATCGTCAAGCCACACAGTATCACGCGGTTCACACATATTTTGCTCGGTGCAATCAGGTTCATGTGCTATTTGATTCCTAACCCAACGGTAGTGTTTCAGTTGTTTTAGGTCATCATCCCAACCTCTTACAAGATAAGAACCACGGGGAGTATTTATCATTTCATCAATATAAGCGGATATACGCCTATCGTCATTTAATACTTCGCCGCATAGTTTTTCAAGATGTTTATACGATTCAATAAAACCCATATTGTACATCTCCGGAACTTACTTATCTGCCGCAACGCCGGATTTCATCCAAGCGTCTACTTCGCTGACCTTGAATTTCCAAAGGCGACCGATTTTTGCGGCGGGCATATTTCTTTTTTCTATCCAAGCGAGTACGGTGTCACGGCTGACGCCGAGGTATTCGCAAATTTCTTTCATTGAGTACCAGCGTTCAATGTTGGAATCCATTTAATTTTCCTCACTTTCGGGTAGATATATTTATACAACTTTAGTATAGCATATTTTAGCTTTAAAATCAAGGATTATTGCGGATTTATAAAGGAATTACAAGAAAATATTATAAAAGCGGAACTGCTTTTGTTACAGTTCCGCTTGGGGAAATCGGTTGTTTATTGGCAAGGGATGATTATTGTTTCTTCTTCCTATTAGGAAAACTGGCTTCAAGCCATGCTTCAAACTCCGCAAGGGTGATTTTGCCGTCGGAGCATTCGTCTCGCTTTGTCATCGCCTGATACTTCCATTTTTTGAAATCAGGCTCTTTAATCTGCCTTACACGCACACGGGCGGCATAGCGCTTATAATACTTTTGATACAACGGAATGGCGGCATTGTCCGCCATTTTCTTTTTGTAGTTTTCCTGTGCGGCTAAGTCCTGACAGTTGCGGGTTTCACCCTCGGTAATGCGGTCGCAGTAATTGGTGTCGTAGTTGCCCTTCATAATGAAATACTTACCGCAGCGTTTGCATTTGCGCATTCCGGTGTCGGACTTCAACAACTGTATCAATTCAAACTCAATTTGCTGTTCAATACTTTCGCAAATACAGGTTTCGTATTCACCAGCTTGCATTACGGACAAGGCAATCATTTCCGGCATAGTAAAACCAAGCTTGTCCAAATCCTTTTGAATACTCAAATCCACCTCCGAAACGGCAGCCATTTTTATATTCATATCAAAATCACTATCTATATAGCCGTCAAGCACATTTTCTATCTGATGTTCGGCATCAATGATGCTGATGCTATGCACAATCGTTCTCTTTTGCTCTGCCGGCAAGCCGAGCTTACGGCAGTAGCCTGCAAATCTCGTTTTATGGGTTAGGAGATTGAAAAATCCGTCGCAAAAATTCTCGTCAAATGTCGCCTCGATTAAATTCAAGAGATTACTTTGTATTTCTTTAAGATATTGATAGTAGTCCGTCAACTCCTGTTCTGAACAATGAAGCAGAATAGGCGGAAATTCCGCTGTAAACAGAGAAGCTTCTATCAATGGCTTAAAGCGTTTTTGCGTTTCGGTTAAAGCCAAATAATAATACAATTTCTTTTCTTTTTCGGTCAGTAAAGATATATCAAGACTTGTCTCGTCAGGCAGGTCTTTTTTTGTGCGATTCAGGCATTCATTATATGCCGAATCAAAATCTGCATATAGAAAATTCAAAATTCCTTCGCCCGGTGAAAAAAAGACAGAAGAGGTGTTCATCGGTGAAATATAAGCTCTGCTGTCACCTAAAGGAAGAAAGTCAAATGCGGAGTTTATTTTTTGCGTAACGGCTCGCAAACGAGCAAGCGTATCGGCAGCATCCTGCTTAATTTGAGCAATTTCACCGTCCGATAAAGCAAATTCTTTTTTGCCGGTAACAGCCAGAGCAATCGCTTCTCGCTTATCGGCGTCAATAGCATTAAACAGTTCAAAGAGCTTCGAATAGTTGTACTCGTCATTCACGGACAGCACGCAGGACTTCTCATCATCTGTCATGTGCCATCTGTTTGGAGCAAATCCAAAGGACACAGCGCTGTATTTATCTTCTGTTTGAAGCAGGTTTCCACTCATTACTGAGACCTCCGTTTTAGAAAATGAGAAATTTTGAATTGTTGGCAAATCTATATCACTACAAAGAACATTATACAAAAGTATTGCCTTCGTGTCAACACATAGCTATAATAAATTTGCAAATCAAGATTGTATATTGTTTGATTTTCTAAAAATTGAATGACCGTCCGAATGAGATATGACTTTGCGATGACAGTCGGAGACGACGAAAGCGAAGCAACGCCGCTGAGATGGGGCAGGGATAGAAAAACGACATTCGGGTAGAACGGCGAAAAGGCAACAGAAAGAGCCCTCCTTTCAACTGTTGCCTCTTACATAGCTGTACATACCGTGCAGCTTTTTCTCACAAAGGAGGTTAAGAAGATGAGAAAAACAGAATTAAAAGAGCTTTACAAAATGATGTTCCCGGATTACCCGGACATTGTTACGGTAGCTCAGCTTCAACAAATGCTCGGCGTAAGCCGACACTTGGCATACGACCTGATTAACAACGGATATATCTCCGGCGTTAAAATTGGAAACGCTTTTAAGATTCCGAAGGTCAATGTCATCAATTATGTTATGGAAGAAGGTGTAAAGAATGCAAGTTGAAAAGCTGAAAACAATCGATGCGGACACGCTGCTGTCAACGCCGATGAGAAAAACCTTATTTGTGGTTGACGGCTTGATACCGCAAGGACTCAGCGTGCTTTCGGGTTCAAGTAAAATCGGCAAGAGCTGGCTTATGCTTTGGCTCGGCATTCAAGTGGCGAGAGGACAACCCGTGTGGGATTTTGAAACACACAAGAGCGATGTGCTTTATCTGTGCTTGGAAGATACTTATGCAAGAATCCAAAACCGACTATATCAAATCACAGACGAAGCCCCGCCCGAACTTCGCATTGCCACAACGAGTTTTCAAATCGGCAACGGCTTGGAACAGCAAATCGAACAGTATCTTTCCGACTTCCCGAAAACAAAGCTTGTTATAATCGACACTTTTCAAAAGGTTCGAGATTCAAAAAGCACCGGCGGAAAAAGCGGAATGTACGCAGGCGACTATGATGATGTATCGGCACTGAAAAATATTTCGGATAAGTACGGTATTGCCGTTGTGGTTGTTCATCACGTCAGAAAACTAAAAGATGTCAGCGACCCATTCAACGAGGTATCAGGCTCCACCGGTATCACAGGTGCGGCAGATACGAATTTTGTTTTGAAACGCAGCCGTGCCAATGAAACAGGAACGCTGCTTGCTACCGGTCGAGATATCGAATATCAGGAACTGACCTTGAAGTTTGACAACCGCAGTCACTTGTGGGAGTTGGTCGAGCGAAAGGATATGGAGGACATTCACCGTGAAGAAATTCCGAAGTTTGTTTTCCGGCTGGTTGATTTTATATCGGAACATAAAGAGTGGCAAGGCACGGCAACGGAACTTATAACGCAAATGAACGAAACCGAAGTAACACCTAATGTCGTGACCAAAATGCTTGCCCGATTTTCTTCGGAAGTTTTTCAGCCGCAAGCCATCGAATACAAAACAAAACGCACGGGGACAAGCCGACTGATTCGCTTAAAAAAGTGTGACGGCAATGACGGCGATGACAATAAATCCGCTATATAGGAAAAAGCCGTCACATCCGTCACTATCGTCACTTTTTGAGAAAGTGGATATAAGGCTATACAGGTAATGCCAATCCGTAAGGATAGCGAGCATAGGCTTTGTGTTGCCTTTGAAGCCCACAAAACCGGCGGCAAATTGCCGAAAGGGACTTGCCGCCCCTGTAACCCCGATTTTTAGGAGAAAGGAATGAAAAAATATGAGACAAAGAACAACTGCAATCAATATCCGAGTGACTGAGGGAGAGAAAAGAAAAATGGAAACTGCCGCTAGAAAATGCGGACTTTCGCTCTCTGCTTACCTTAGAAAACTTGGATTGGGCAAAGAAATTCAGGCAACCTTGCCACAGGAATTTTACGAAGCTTACCGAGGTTTAACTGCGCTTCGTGACAACTTTAAGTCGCTGCCCGACGACAGAATCAGCGACGGATTTGATTATGTCGTAAGCAAATTTTTGAAGGCTTACCACACAATCGGTGATCCGGAAAGAGCAAGTGATTCGCCGTGGCAGTAACAAAAATATGGGCTGTAACAGACAGCGTCAACCGTGTTTTATGCTATGCGGCGAACCCGGACAAGACGATTTACAGCGATATTTGCAAGGCACTTCACTACGCAAGCGACGAGCGAAAAACCGTAATCGGTGAAGAAAAAGCTATGTATGTTACAGGCGTAAACTGCACCGCAGAAACAGCTTTTGCCGAGATGAATGCGGTGCAAGAACGCTTTGATAAGACGGTCGGCAATGTGGCTTATCACGCATATCAGAGTTTCAAAACAGGTGAAGTTACACCGCAGCTTGCCCACAAACTCGGCGTTGAACTTGCAAAAAGAATGTGGGGCGATCAGTACCAAGTGCTGGTCGCTACGCACTTTAACACCGGCACATATCACAATCATTTGGTCATCAATTCGGTGAATATGTGGAACGGTAAGAAGTTTAACTGCAACGAGGGAGCATACTGGAAACTGCGCAGTATTTCCGATGAGCTTTGCAAAGAAAACGGTTTGACGGTCATTAAAAATCCCACAGGAAAGACGCCACGCAAGCTGTACTTTGCAGAAAAGAACGGCGAGCCTACCCGATACAATTTAATGCGTGAGGCGATAGATAAAGCGCTTACGATGAGTACAAATCCCAAAGCTTTCACCTATGTTATGAAACAGATCGGATATGTAATCGACCTTAATCCATATCATAAATACGCTACCATTCGCTCTGTCAACAGCAAGAAAGCAACTCGTTTGTACCGCTTGGGAGAAGCCTATGACCGAGATGCAATCTATGACCGAATGAGAGATACTCTGCGAAACAACCCACAGGAAGCTTACCGCTTATACTATGCGTTTACCGAAAAAAAGAGTTTCGGTGTAACAATTCAAAAAGCTCATTTTGTTAGAGGCAGCTTAAAAACCGCAAATAAGATTACAGGACTTAAGGCGTTGTATTTCAGATATTTGTATCTGCTGGGCGTGCTGCCGAAGAATAAAAAGCACAAGCCGTTATCGCCTGAAATGCGTGAAGCTTGCCGTTGGCTGGAGCGCCACACGGCACAGGTACAGCTTATTTGCGACAATCACCTGACCGATATTTCTTCTGTGGAAGTGTTTATTAAAAACGCAGATTCGGAAATAAAACTCATATCGGATTACCGCAAAATGCTCTACCGTGATATTGATTCTTGCCACAATCCCGACGAAAAAGCAAAGCTTATTGCCAAGCGAGATGACTGCACAAAGGCTCTTGCTCAGCTCCGAAAGGACAGGAAAACAGCGGCAAGGATTATTGAGGATAACCCCAAAATCAAAGAAAATATTCTCATTGAGGAGAATATGCGAAGCCGATATTTCGGACTTAATAAATCAAGAAAGAGAGGATGCGAACGATGACAAAACGAAAATCAGATTTTACTTTACCGACACTGGACGACCTATTTACAACGCAGGCGGAGCGTGACGATGCAAAGCTTGAGCGTGTAAAGAACATACCGCTTGACGAGCTTCACCCTTTTAAGAATCACCCATTTAAGATATTGAATAACGAAGAAATGGAGCGAATGATTGAAAGTATACGCAAGGTAGGAACGATAACTCCGGCACTTGCCAGACCTCTGCCCGACGGCGGCTATGAGCTTATTTCAGGGCACAGAAGGCTTGCGGCGTGTCAGGTGCTGGGGATTGAAACAATGCCTGTAATCGTCCGTGAGATGTCAGACGATGAGGCTGTGATTGCAATGGTGGACGCAAATCTGCAAAGAGAAACGATACTGCCAAGCGAAAAAGCCTTTGCGTATAAGATGAAACTGGATGCCATAAAGCACCAAGGTAAAACTTCTGTGCAAGTTGCAGAGAAGTTGCTTAGTGTAGAAAAAGTTGCCGAAGAAGCCGGTGAAAGCAAAGACCAAGTGCGAAGATATATCCGCTTAACTTACTTAATTCCCGAACTGCTTTCAATGGTAGATGACAATAAAATTGCTTTCAACCCTGCGGTTGAAATCTCCTACCTCGACCGTGACGAACAGCTCACTTTGCTTGACGCAATCAATATGAATGACTGCACACCGTCCCACGCACAGAGTATCAGACTGAAGAAAATGTCACAGGACGGCTTGCTTACCGCCGATGCTGTCTATGCTGTTTTGGCAGAAGAAAAACCAAATCAAAAGGAACAAATCAAGCTGCCTCGTGATGAGTTTCGCAAATACTTTCCGCAAAATTACAACGATGAGCAAATCAAACGAGATATTTTGAAAGGCTTGGAGCTTTTGAAACGCCAACGAGAACGCAACAGAGACGCTCGTTAATTCGAACCAAAGTGTACAGCGAGTGACTTTTGCAGAATGGAAAGAACTATGCCGGCAAGCTATAATAGGCTTGTCGGTGTAGGTCCTTCCTGTGATGTACAATGAAAGGAGTTAAATACAATGGTATCAGGACACCTACAAGTTAAAAAAGTTTTTTATTATGTAGTGCTGAGCTACTATAACAACAACGGAAAACGCCGTGTGAAATACTTTTCCACGGGACTGCCCGAAAAGGGTAACAAACGCAAAGCCGAAGCCGAGCTTGCACGAATCAGAAGTGAATTTGTACCGCCGCAGGAAGTCGGCGAGCTTGCTTCCGATATGCCGTTTGCAGACTATCTGCTTGAATGGTTGGACATTGTCAAGGTGCGTGTTAAAGCAACCACATTCAGCTCTTACGAGCAAATGGTGAAATCGGTGATTGAGCCGTATTTTCGTAAGAAGGCGGTAACGCTTCAGGGATTGGAGGCAAGACACATTCAGCAATTCTATTCCGAAAAGCTGAAAACGGTCAAGCCAAACTCGGTTATTCACTATCACGCCGTTATTCATCAGGCGCTGAAATATGCAATGAAAACCGACCTTGTTACGCAGAATGTGGCAATGAAAGTGGATCGCCCGAAAAAGAATGATTATCAGCCTGTATTCCTTGATGCAGAAGAACTGAAACACTTATTTGAAGTAGTCAAAGGGACAAAGCTGGAACTTCCTGTTTTAGTTGCCGCTTTCTACGGCTTGCGTCGTGGCGAGGTTTGCGGACTGAAATGGGACGCCATCGACTTTGAGCGTGGCACCATTACTATTAGGCACACCGTAACATCTTTGCAAGTGGACGGAAAAACAAAAATGTACGCACAGGACTCTGCCAAAACAAAATCCAGTATGCGTACACTTCCGCTTGTCGGCAGCTTTGCGGAATACTTCAAAGAAGTAAAAGCGGCACAAGAGGTCAACAAAAAGGTCTGCGGCAACTGCTACAACTACGAATATGACGGATATGTCTTTGTAGACGAGCTTGGTGATTTAATGCGACCAGAATATCTGACAAGCTATTTCCCACAGTATATCCAAAAGCACGGCTGTAAAAGAATGCGTTTTCACGATTTAAGACACAGTTGCGCAAGCCTGCTTCTTGCGAACGGCGTTCCGCTGAAACAAATTCAGGAGTGGCTGGGGCACAGCGATTTTTCCACCACCGCTAACATTTATGCCCACCTTGACTACACTTCAAAACTGTCGTCGGCAAAGGCAATGGTCAGCGGAATGGCGCTTCCCGAATCGGTGAATTTCGGCAGCAAGTGGACCGAAATTTCAGACGACGGCGGAAAGAACTGATTTTTACGGTTCGAATACGCCAAAATGCCGAAAATCGCCTTGTTCTTTCCGAAAAACGGGCTGTTCTTTCCGCAGTTTTGAGCCGATTTTGAGCAAACAAGCAAAAAAGAAAAGTCCAGAAAACCCGCTTGTTTACTGGACTTTTTGGCGGAGAGTTAGGGATTCGAACCCTAGGTTCCTTTTGGGAACACAGCATTTCGAGTGCTGCACCTTCGACCACTCGGACAACTCTCCGTGTATGTGATTCCGCATTTCTTCCAAAAACTTTTGGAAAGAACTGACGGAAAGAACAACAAAATATTCAATTTTCGAACCGGAGAAAACCCCTGAATTTACGGGCTTTTTAAGCGGAGCAAACAGCCTACTCTACAAAAAATTTCGAGTCATGTCCGTTATGACCACTTCGATACGTCTCCAAAAGTTACTTTTTCATTATACAACATATCAGCTAAAATTGCAAGATGTTTATATAAAAATGTTTCAGATACTTGTAGGTTGACAAAAGCGTTACATTATATAGAAAAGCAGCGGAAAAGCTCAATCTGTGTTACAGTTAAGCTGTGAATGAAGTAAACAAATCTATTATACTACTATAACACAAATAATCTGCTGCCGTCAAGCTGTATGAAAAATATGGTACAGCATATTCAGATAGATGTTAAATTTGTTTCGTCAGTTTGTCGAAATTACAATAATATTCCTACGCGTCCGCTGAGCCGGAAATTGTTCTCTGAATATGTGAATGCTGTCTTAACTTTCGGCTAAGTTCTTTAACTCTTTGTAATGCATTCCTGACAAACCGACAATATTTATGATATTATGAGCAGAAAATTTCTTGACAAGAGCTGTAAAAAATGATATAATCAAGTTCAAACCATTTAAGGAGAGTGAAAGAACATGGCAATCAATAAAAGCGAGACAAAACAAATTGCTGACAACAGAAAAGCACGGCATGATTACTTTGTTCTTGAGCAAATCGAATGTGGTATTGAGCTGGTTGGCACCGAGGTAAAATCCATCCGCAACGGGGGAGTTAACCTTAAAGATTCATGGTGCACTATTGAAGACGGCGAGATGTGGGTAAAAGGAATGCACATTTCACCATACGAGCAGGGAAACATTTTCAATCGTGATCCTTTGCGTGTACGCAGGCTGCTTTTGCACAAAAAAGAAATTAACCGACTTCTGGGAAAGGTAAAGCAGGAAGGTCTGACGCTTATTCCCATGTCTTTATATTTCAAAGGAAGCAGAGTCAAGCTGGCTCTTGGTTTATGCAAAGGCAAGAAACTTCACGACAAGCGGGATGACATGGCGAAGCGTGCGGCTCAGCGTGACATTGAAAGAGCAATGAAAGAACGCGAGAGGTAAAGATTGACTAAAACCTTGATACTATGGGGATGCAATGGTTTCGACGGGGATTATGAAGCATGATAAGCGAGTAGAGGAGCGCACACTCTTAAAACGGCGTACGTTTTAAAATTAGACGACAACGATAATTTTGAATTAGCAGCTGCTTAATTGCTGCTCGTCTTGCCTTTGAGTACCACGGCTTAGGTAAAGGCGCCGACTAGTGGTGAACGTTGTTAAGCCATGGCTGTAACTTTTCAATGTATTTCAGCCTACCAAGCATAAAGGCGTGTCTGCTTGCCTTTTTGCAAGGGAACGGGATTTTCCGGAATAACAGAATATACTCGTAGAAATTCATGGGGATTGATTTTCGGACAGGAGTTCGATTCTCCTCATCTCCACCAAAATGCTGCTGCATAATAAATGCGGCAGCTTTTTTACAAATTAACAAAAAATATCCGTTATCAAAAACTGATAACGGACATTTTTTTATTGGTGCCGGTGGTCGGGGTCGAACCGACACGGTATCGCTACCACTGGATTTTGAGTCCAGCACGTCTGCCAATTCCATCACACCGGCATTAACATTGCAAAAATTATTATATCACAAAACACAAACTATGTCAAGGGATTCAGGGCAAAATTATTAAAACTTTTGTAGATTTGCAACAGAAGCGTTGCAGCAGATAAAAAAGCAGCGTCTGGAAATTCCTGAAGACTGTAAACAACAGTACTACAAGCTTTACTAAAACAGGTCTTACAAAAGGCAAGATTTATTACTTTACAGTCATAGCATACAGAATCATAAACGGAACAACATTTAATGGAGCTTTTGCAACAAAGAGCATTAAAGTGAAGTAATGAACAAATAATAATCCCGGCAGTAAATCTGTCGGGATTTTTTCTGTATAACAATAAGTTTATTTAATTATATTGTATTTTTTAAGCAGTTTTAGTCTTTCATTGGCAATATCTTTGGACTCTGAAATAGAACTGCGGTCTTTTTTGTTGAACAGCTTGATAAAATATTTGAAAAGACGCTTTATCCACATAAAAGGCAAAAGCCATGGCATTTTATATAGTACAGGATAGCCTATTTTCATCTTGTCATAAGGTGGAAACAGTATGGAAATTTTGCTCTGATTGCCGCTGTCTGAAAGCATTGCTGAGTCTATAAAAGCTGAACTTTTTGCGTGTTCTTTGCTTGTGGTACCGAATGTGCCGGATTTCTCAATATCTGCAAGGAGCATATCTATATATTTGCTTCCGTGAATATCCGGGAAAGAAAATCCAAGATATTCGTTACCAATGGCAATCAAGTCCTCATAAAACTGCCATAGTGATTTTGATTTTATAACTCGTTCAACTTCGTTCCAGTCTATAAGCTGGCCATATTTTTCTTTAAACATAAGCAGGTCGATTATCTGACGGATACCTACGCCGAAAGTGATAAAATGCTTATACAAATGCAAAAACAAGAATATGTAGTTTTTAGTGTATTCTATTGTGTAGAATTGCTGACCGTTTACTACAAAACTTACATAGTTGTCAAAAACATCTTTGAAGTAATCGTTTGAAGCCAGGAACATTTCATCACGCTCACTAAACAGATTAATATGGAGTTCAATGCTTAGTCGGCTTTCAATGTTATAAAAAGTTACCTCTTGAACGGTAGACAAATCCTGAGGCAATTCACTTATATCTTTAATTTCAGTACAAGAAATATTTTTTAAGTTAAATCCATTGCTCATTAAGATATCTTTTGCTTTTGAGAAATCTTTAAGAGGTATTAAAACATCTTCATCAGATGATGGTCGGTGGTCACACAGATCGCCGTACATATTCCGGCAGAAAATACCCTTTACAACAAGCGGGGTAATTCCGTTTTCAATAAGCTTTGAATAAATATCGGTAAATTTTGCAGCACGTGTAGCCTGCAAGAAGATAAGCTGATACACTCCATTTTTGTATTTGACGGAGTCGCTGAAATCCTTGAATTTTTCATCAGCAATACAGCCTTCAAAAGCGATAGGCAGTATAGAATGAACAGAAGCAAGTTTAAAAATTTCATCAAAATCCGGGTCTTGCAATGGTATATTTGTTTTATGCAGAGCGTTGCTTACTGCCGTCATTAAATTCTGCATTTGTAAATTCATTATCCCCACGTCCTTAAACTTAAAATTTATATAGTCTTTTTATCAGCTTTTTCTTATGTCATCTTTCTGCTTGATCGGGCAAACGCTTACGCATTTATGGCATTGTACGCATTTAGTTTCATCAATTTCCGGATATTCAAATCCTTCATCGTCTTCTGTCATTATAATTGCATTTTTAGGGCAGACAGCATAGCAAGCTGAACAGCCACAGCAGTCTTCTTTATTTTTATATAAAACCGGTACATTTGGCATAAATTTCACTCCAAAATATAATAAATAAAAAGCTTATACTTTACTTAAAATTTTCTTGATTTTGCCTTTGATTTTAGATTTCAGTGAAGGTCTGGAAATATCTTTTATAATTTCTTCAAAATTTTCACCGTTGTTAAATCGTTGGAAAAACTCTGCACGTTTATTTGTTTTCGTTGATGAAATGACAATGCTCGGATTTTTTTGAACTGCTTTATCCAATATAGCAGGTTGATATACCATAAAATCAGATAACGTTTCAAATATATGTATTCCTTTTTCTGTATGTATTAAAATCAGGGAAGTACCCTTGTCATCATCCATATCCGGCTGAATTTCCCATATTCCCCAGTAATCACCCAAGGTGAAATCGGAAATTCTTTCTGTTCCTTTAAAACAGCATTTATAGCAGGAAGGTCTTAAATAATAATCACTTGTAAATCCACGCATATATGGAATATTGTGTTGATTTATAAACTTTTCTTCGCCGGATTTATATGAGATTTTCCAGCTGTAGTTGTATTTTGACCAGCCTGAAGATTTATCACGCATATTGATTTCTGTGAGTACTGATTTGGACGTTACTGAATTAATATATTTTCTCCAGACTTTCTTTGAAGGTACTCCATGGCAAACAAAATCAACAGTAATAAGATTGTCATAATTCTTTCCTAAGAACGCTTTTAAACCATATACCTGACATGGAGTTCCTGAAAATAAAACAAGACGGTCTTGCTTTAAAAACTGCAAAACATCTTTATAGGTATTTCCCATAGAGCTTTGCACATACTTGCTTCCCATAAAGTCGGATATTCCGTCAAGCGTTTCGGCATAAGAATGTATAACTTCCCAGTCTTTGTTGAATTTGGCTCCGAAAACAACTCCGCCGTTTTCAATTACATATTTAGCCAGAAGGTAGAATACTCCGCCTGAAGAACTTTTCATACGAATTTTATCATCTTTGTTGTAACAAGCTACAGCTTTTGTATTCATATTATTTTACATCCTTTTGGATATCATTTTACTATTATTGTGATATCATTGTCTTTGCTATTTTCTTTTAAATATTTTGCTTAGCGGTGCAGCGATCAAATTCTGTTCATCTTTATTCATTCCGAACAGCCACATTGAGGCACAGTAAACAAGTACATAAACTACTATGCAAACGGCAAATACAAGCAGATTGCTAAGACTGAATAATTTCATAAATACAATTCCCAGAATGGTCGGAGCAATCAGGGCGGGGATAAATGAAGCAATTTGTTTCCAGAAGTAAACCATATTCAGTCCAATACGTTTATGATAATACCAGTTCATAAAAAATATATTACCTGCAATTAAGGTAATAGCTGTACCGCAGGCAGCACCGGAAATTCCAAAACGCTTAATCAGAGGAATGCTGACAAATACATTGGAAACGGCTATACATAAATATACAACAGATCTGGCCTTGTGCATATTTTTGGCTCTTTGTATTTCTATTCCAAGATTCTGTATAAGCGGAACAGTTACAGGAACTATTAAAAACAATGCTACCCGGTAAGCTTTTCCATAGCCGTCTCCTGCCCATATATCTATAAACGGTACTCCAAAGAATATAAATCCTGACAGCACCAAAGCAAGTATAATAAACTGAATTCGTCCCACCTTGGTAAATAATCTGGTCAGCTCAGTATTATCATCAGATTCAGCTACTATCCGATTAACTTTTGGAACAAATACATTGGAAACTGATGTTGAAAGCTGTAAGTACATAGTATTTATTTGAGAAGCAACGCCGTAAATTCCTACAGCAACGGTTCCTGTCAAACGTCCCAGGAGAAATTTATCGACACTCCAGTTGATCTGGTCTATAATCTGATTCAGGAAAATAAAGAAAGTGAATACCCACATTTCTTTCAGCAATGACAGCTTAAAGCCTCTGAAAATGAATTTGATATGCAGCTTTTTAAAGCAAAAAATCATATTTGAAATGAATACTGCTAAGGTTAAAAATGTTGTGACAGACACCATTCCTATTGACGCATATCCCATAATCAGAAGAGGAAGTGTAAGGAACGGACTTAACAGGTTTTGCAGTACGATAAGCAGCTTCTGAAACAGAAACTTTTCATGTGCAGTAACAGAGCAGTTAAATACACTGTTAGGGAATGTTATAGCCAGGTTAAGTACCATTAATGCCATTAATACTTTAGCTGTTTCATATTCTGCTGCGGTAAGTCCGTTTCCAAATATCAGGTGTATATTGGATATCATTACAACACCGCAAAGAAGGCAAATCACCGATATGGAACAGAAAATAACCATAAACATTCCGTTTAATCTGGCTATGTTTTTATTATCGTTTTTAGCCTTATATCTTGAGTAAAATCTCATATATGAGCTCCCAAAGCCCAGACTGAGCAAGCTTAAATATGATACTACCGAAAATACCAGCTGATATAATCCCCACTCGCTTTGTCCGAGCAAGCGGAGCATTATGGGGGTATATATTAAATTTACTAAAATTTTTATGGCTTCGCCGGTATATGAAAGCAGAACGCCTGCTTTTCGCTGATCTATTTTCATTATTGTTTTTCTCCGTTAAATACCTTATCAAGATAGCTGTCAGCTTTTTTTCTTTCTGACGCTAAAGTTTCTTTGCCTTTTGAATAATCAACATTAAATATACTGGAATTTATTTTATCATTTTCAACTACGCATTTATCAAGGCTGAATTTCTCCACCAGTGTTTCCAGACGGCTGTTCATATTAATCTGAAAACCGTCTCTTTTGAAAATTGACAAGGGTGTGTCAAACAAAAATGAAAACACACTGGCATGAAAAGAATCGGTGCATACAAGCTTTGCGTGATGAATCAGATACACAAAATCACTTGGTCCGGAATTATAATAGGGTGATTGCTTATCAAGGATATTTATAATTTTCCAGCCGTTTTCATTGGCTACTCTCTGAATTTCATCGGAGCGTGTTTTTGAAATGCCGCCCAGAAAATATGTCAATATGTAATTTTCATCGGATAAGAATTCAGGCTTTTCTTCTACTTTTGCCCAATCCTTTGCTGAAAAGTACATAGTAGGGTCAATAATAACCTGCACATCATTTCTGCCTGTTAAATCTTCTGAAATTTTCTTTCCTGCGTCTTCACGGACAGAAATATATTTAATATTTTCAAGTCCACGTTTAACAGCCTGCTGATGTTCATCAGAAATACTGCTGATGCCGAAGCTTGCAGAAAAAGAAAAATTTTTTTCTCTTGGTGAAAAGCCTAAAAAGTTAAAATATCCTGAACGCTTTAAATTAGGATTCCATATCTGATCGCTTCCGGCACAATATAAGTCACATTCCGGAACATTTGAATCAAAGCTTTCATTATCAAAAAAACAGTATTTTTTTGAAATATTTATATATTTTTTATTGAATCGTAAAAATTTTATTTTTCTTTTTTTGCCCAGCATTTTATTTGCTAATACTGATTCGGTAAGAAATGATGACCGTACTATTCTGTCCTTTAGAGAAATTGGCCTTGTTTTATTCTTTATTGTTACAACTTCATCTGCATATTTAAGCAAAATTTCCTGTAAGGCGTAATTCTGAAGTCTGTTGCCCATATTTGAATTATCATAAATAGTTAATATTCCGACTTTCATATATTTTCCTCCAAAATAATCATGTTTTCTTTATAATTAATAAATAAAACCGTTTTATTTTTTTAATATTAATTTCAAAAAATTTTTTCTGTACAAATAATACATCAAGCGCTTATATTGCTTATTGAGAATTGCTTTTATTTCGTACTCTGAATAATACTGTGAGTCAATCCACTTATCGGTTAAATACTCATTATAAATATCAAATGTTTCCTGGACTTTTCTCTTTGCTGTACTATAACTGCAATATGAAATATAGTGTACCAGGCTTCCTATAAATTGTGCTCTGATTTTCCTTTTATAAAAATTGCATACTTCTGATTTATTTTTACAAAAGTTATCATAAGACTTCAACAGAGTCATATTAAGAATATTGATATTTTCATAATATTTAAGTGAGCTTGCAAATCCACCAAGCGTATAATTATATACTATATCTCCAATTACCAGACATTTATTTACATATTTGCAGTATTCCAGATTGAAAATATGGTCTTCGCCTAGTGGTAGATCAATATTAAACTCTATGTGATTTTGATGAATTATTTCACTTTTATACAACTTAGCCCAAAGAGTATTAATCGATTTATCAAACTCATTAATATTTTGCTGTATTTTATTTTGATCATATTCTCGACTTTTTTTTATGATTTTTTTGTATTTGTTATTTCTGACTTCGTTATATGAACCAATAATCAGGTCAGAATTACTGCCGAAATAATCAGAGAAATGCTGTAAAGCATTATCAGGTATAGTATCGTCAGCATCAACAAACAGAATATAATCTCCATTACAGTATTTCAGTCCTGCATTTCTTGCACTGCTGACACCATTATTTTGCTGATGAACAACCTTGATTCTAGAATCTTTTTCTGCCCAGGAATCACAAATTTTACCGCTGCCGTCAGTTGAACCGTCATCTATAAGCAGGACTTCTATATCTTTATAGCTTTGTGAAACAATACTGTTTACACAAATATCTATTGTATTTTTTGCATTATATACCGGCACAATAACACTGATTTTACTCATATTCAAACCTCTGATTATTTACATATTTAATAATAGTTTTGTTATACCTGATGGTAAATGCAGTTTAATGGAATAATATATCAACGTGTTTTTCAAAACAAACATTTTATCCGAATGTTTACCAACCATATTTTTATAGCTTGATAAATAAGAATGAAAAATATCAATCCAATTTTTGGTTTCTTCTGAATCGCCTGACAAATAATATGCACAAATTATATCTCTGGCTGAAAACACACATCTTCTGTACATCAGGTAACAGCAGTCAATATTATGGTTTTTAAGAAGCTCATAACCTCTTTTGCTTGCTTCAAGTCTTGACTTACACCCCGGAATTTTATTTTCTCTCTTGCTTTTAGTTACAGCACTATCAGCACGATTTATAATATATGTATATTCAGGCTCGTCAAGACAGACAACTTTTTTTGCATTCATAGTTACATTCAACAGCCAGACTGCATCTTCGCCGATAGTTAAATCCGTGGGAAAAAGAATCATTTGATTATCGGAATTATAACAAATACTCTTTTTAAACAACTTATTCCAGATTGTAAGGTGACAGCCGCCGTTACTTATATACTCTTTAACAGCCTCAGATTTTTCATATGTTCCTTTACCCGGAAGAAAAGGCTTTTGTTGTCCGGTTTCAGCATTTTCTTCATAATATCCGCAAACGGCTATATCAGAATTTGTATCTGTTATATTCTGATATAATTTTTCATACATATCTTCTGAAATATAATCGTCTGCATCTATAAAAGCAACATAGTCACCGCTGCAGCATTTCAGTCCTGTATTTCTTGCACTGCTGACACCATTATTTTGCTGATGAACAACCTTGATTCTTGAATCTTTTTCTGCCCAGGAATCACAAATCTTTCCGCTGCTGTCAGTAGAACCGTCATCAACAAGAATAACTTCCAAGTTGGAAAAGGTTGATTTTACAATGCTTTCAATACATTTATTCAAGTATAATTCAACATTATACACCGGAATAATTACACTAATCATACTATTATCCTGCCTGTTTTACTTTCTGTTCAGTCTGCTGTTCATCTTCCTGTTTATCCTCAGCAGGCTTTTGCAAACCATGTCCGCAGACAAGTCCCAGCACAGCAAAAGTATTTACACCCATCATTGATTTTGCAGAAGCACTTCCTATCATAACCGCTACTATTGTTAAAATTGTTGCTATTGAAAGTATTCTGGTTCTTTTTGCGTTGAAGGTTTTATTAACAGATTTGAAAAGATTATAAAGGGCATACAGATAAAGCACAAAGCCGATCCAGCCGAATTGTCCAATTATACTTGCAAAGAAGTTATCATTCATATATGTACTGCTTTCGCCGAGTGCCCAGCTATACCGCCAGCCAAAGTCTATATATATTTTGGAATAATATCTTGATGCCATTTCGGAGCCATAGGTTGCAAATCCTGAACCAAGAGGGAAGTATTCATTGGCGACCTTAATTCCCCCTTCAAGCATTGATTTTCTTACAGAAGCTTCCCCCAGGAAATAGGTCTGCAGGTCTGCATATACAAACATACAAACAAACAATATTACAATAAAAATATTACGGGCTTTGAATTTTGTACCCTTTCTCATAACTAAAGGCAAAAGCAAAACCATTGAGATCCAGCAATATACCAGAGATGATGTTGTT
>JBJFBR010000242.1:28311-32256 GCA_051888545.1 Oscillospiraceae bacterium | reverse complement strand
AGGGCTACATCATAAGACCGCCGCTGATTTCAATAACCTGTCCTGTAACATAGCTTGCATCATCAGATGCAAGGAAAGATACAACGCCAGCAATCTCGTCAACAGTACCGTAACGTTTCATTGAGATCTGATTTATCATAGCCTGTTTTTGCTCGTCAGTAAGCTTGTCAGTCATAGGAGTTTTTATAAATCCCGGTGCAACGGCATTACAGGTAATCCCTCTTGAACCAAGTTCTTTAGCAACTGTCTTAGTCATACCGATAATTGCAGCTTTTGTTGCGCTGTAGTTCATCTGTCCCGGGTTGCCGTAAAGTCCTGCTACTGAGGCAAGATTGATAATTCTGCCTGAACGCTGACGCATCATAATGCTTCCGACAAATTTACACATATTGAAAACGCTCTTCTGATTAACAGCAATGACAGTATCATACTGTTCCTCGCTCATTCTTGCAAGCAGTCCGTCACGAGTGATTCCTGCATTGTTTACAAGAACATCAATAGTTCCGAAACGCTTTTTGACCTCTGCAACTGTTTCCTTGACTTCATCATGCTTTGAAACATCACAGATAAATTTTTCAACTTCTACGCCTTCAGCCTTGATTTTGTCCATAATGTCATTATTTTCAAACATTGCTTCACTTATGTCATTTAGTGCAATGTTGTAACCGTCTTTTGCAAGCCTGAGGGCAATAGCCGCTCCGATACCTCTTGCTGAACCGGTAATTAATGCTGTAGCCATTGTTGTCATTCCTCCAAATCTTTTTTATTTATTTCTTTCAGCTTTATATCAAAGCTTTCCTTTTCTTTAAGTGCTTTTAATGCTGAAATGTCTTCAACGATTTTACCCAATCCGTAAAGAGCGAAAGATATTGCAAAATAAATAATCATATTAAAACAATATGTAACCAGATTATACGGCAGATCATCTAAAGATGTAAAAATGCAGAAACAAACTTCTGCAACAGATACCGCTAAAAAAATCTTTGCAATCACTTTAAGACTTTTGCCGATGTTTTTAAACACAAAGATTCCTCCTGTTTATAGAGATTATTTATTTATATTTAAAAGCTCTTCAGCCTGAGTAAACATTTCTTCAATCATATCGGCAGCAGGTTCAACCTTTTTGACAAGTCCTGCGATAGCACCGCAGAGGAAAGAACCTTCTTCAATATTGCCGTCCTGAACAGCTTTTCTCAGTGAACCGAGAGTGATCTGTTCAAACTCATCAGGAGAAAGAGTACCCTTTGCTTCGCCTGTGGCAAGCTTTTTGGAAAACTTTGTTTTTATGTTTCTGCAAGGGTGACCTGTATATCTTCCCGTTACAATGCTGTCGGTATCCTTTGCTTTGATAACAAGCTCCTTATAAACAGGGTTTATCTGACATTCTTCAGCTGCAAGAAAACGGGTTCCCAGCTGAACACCTTCTGCACCAAGCATAAATGACGCTGCAATTCCACGTCCGTCTGCAATTCCTCCTGCTGCTATAACCGGAATATCCAAAGCGTCAACCACCTGAGGAACAAGACACATTGTTGTATTTTCACCAATATGACCGCCTGATTCAGTACCTTCTGCAACAACTGCATCAGCGCCTGCTCTTTCCATTCTTTTGGCAAGGGCAACTGAAGGGATAACAGGGATAACCTTTATTCCTGCTTCTTTCCATGCAGCCATATATTTGCCGGGGTTTCCTGCACCTGTGGTTACAACAGGAACGCCTTCGTCAATAACCAGCTGAGCAAGGTCGTCTGCATTGGGGCTCATAAGCATAATATTTACGCCGAAAGGCTTGCCGTTAACGGCAGCTTTTGTCTTTCTGATTTCTTCACGAAGGTAATCAATAGGTGCTGAACCGCCTGCAATAAGTCCCAGGCCGCCTGCGTTTGAAACGGCTGATGCAAGGGTTGACTCGGCGATCCATGCCATACCGCCCTGAATAATCGGGTACTTAATGCCCAGAAGCCTTGTAATTCTTGTATTTGTTGTTGTCATATTAACTATTCCTCCATCATTATGTCAAAGTGTCGTCTGTAACGCTTTGGAATATTTATTCCTACCATAAATCCAAGTTCCTGCAAAACATCAGAGATCACAGAAAACCCGTCTTTATAAAATTGTTTGATTCTTCTTGTTTTGTCACCTATGTTTTTATAATCGGGGGGACAGACAAAAGTCCAGTCTGCACCCTCATCATCAAGCACAATTCTGAAATACTTATCAATATCCTTATCTGAAAAGCCTGTTTTCATCAGCAAAATGTGATGTTCCACAGCTTCGTCAATATGGCTCATAATCACTCTTTTTCCGTCGAAGGAAATAAGCAAAAGCAAAGGTTCTTTTTCTCTGATAGCTTTTTTAACTGCTTCAGCTGATGGGTATTTAATTATTTCCATTTTGTCACCTGTTCACAGAACAAAAATCATTCTAAAATCAGTACTCAAATACTATACCTGCATAGGTAAGTCCGCCGCCGAAACCAACAAAGCATACCTTGTCGCCGCGGTGAATCTTTCCTTCGGAAACTGCATCACAGAATGCAAGAGGAATGGAAGAAGATGATGTATTACCATACTTATCTATAGTGATAATCATTTTATCCATGGAAAGGCCAAGATTCTTTGCGGCAGTTTCAATGATTCTTACATTTGCCTGATGGGGTACAATAACGTCAAGCTGTTCAGGAGAAATACCCGCTTTTTCGCAGGCTTTCTTTACAGCGTGAGGCATTGCCTTTGTGGCGAATTTATAAACTTCCTTGCCGTCCTGAGTAAAATAGTGACTTCTTGTTTCAGGCATTTCCATATCAAATTCCTCAGTATTTGTTCTGAAAGGATTTTCTGTTTTCAATGCTCTTGTAACAAGATTTTTTGCGCCTTTTCCGTCAGCTCCAAGGAATGAGGCATAAAGAGTATCCTCTTTCTTTTCAACCACAAATGCAGCAGCACCGTCGCCGAAAAGTATACAGCTTGAACGGTCGGTATAGTCGGTAAACTTTGAGACCTCTTCACAGGCGACTACAAGTACCTTTTTAACATCATCATCTGACTGGAGGTATCTTTTCGCCATATCAAGACCGTAGTCAAAGCCTGTGCAGGCACAGTTTATATCTATTGCCATACAGCCCTCTGCACCAATGTCACGCTGAATGAGGCATGCGGTTGAAGGAGTGTAGAAGTCAGGTGTGCAGGTCGCACAGATTATAAGGTCAATTTCAGAAGCATCAATTTTTGCATCTTCAAGAGCGGCCTTTGCAGCCATAACTCCCAGATGATATGTCGGCTCACCGTTTGCAATATGTCTGGTTTTTATTCCTGTTCTCTGAGTTATCCATTCATCGCTTGTATCAACAATTTTTGTAAATGCTTCGTTATCAGCTATAAACTCCGGAACATATTTTCCCATGCCGAGAATATTTATTCCCACTGATTTTTTTATTTCTCCCACAAAAATAATCCTCCTGATTTTATTGTATATTGAATAAAAATATGTTATAATGTTATCTGAGCACAGATATTTATTTCAGTGCATAACTAGTTCATTTTATTATAAACTTTTTTTATGGATTGATAAATAATAATCTGTGAACAAACTATTTCGGTTAAATCAAATTTGAAATAAATTTGTATTTTGAACAAGAAAGGACAATAATTATGGGAAAGAATATTTTTTTATTTTCAGGACAGGGTTCACAGTATGTTGGAATGGGAAAAGAGCTTTATGACAATTTCAGCGGTGCAAAAGCAATAGTTGAGACTGCAAATTCCGTTCTGGGATATGACATCGGCAAAATAATGTTTGAAGGTCCTGATACAGAGCTCAACAAAACAGTAAACTCTCAGCCGGCAATTATGGTATGTTCTCTTTGTGCATTAGAGGCAATGAAGGAAAAAGGTATTGCTTTTGACGGCGTGGCAGGACATTCTCTCGGCGAATATGCAGCAATGG
>JBJFBR010000242.1:22989-28211 GCA_051888545.1 Oscillospiraceae bacterium | reverse complement strand
GAAATGAATAAACGTGCTGTGAAGCTGAATGTGGCGTCAGCTTTCCATTCAAAGCTTATGCAGCCGGCAGCAGATGAATTTATAAAAACAGCTGAAACTATTGAATACAAAGCTCCGGATGTTGAATTCTATTCAAATGTATACGGAACAAAGCTGGAGGATTTTTCAGATATGCCTGAGCTTTTGGCAAAACACATTGTTTCACCTGTTAAATTTACCTCTGAACTTGCAGAAATGGACAAGGCAGGATATGAAAATTACATTGAACTGGGACCAAACAAGGTTCTCACAGGACTGGTAAAAAGAACTCTCAAAGGCAAAAAAGCAGTCAATGTTGAAAACCTTGCAACTTTAGAAAAGGCATTGGCAAAAATATAACTGATTAACTGAAAAGCGGGGTTCATATGAACGGATTAAAATCAAAGGCTCTGTATCTATGCGGATTTATGGGCTGCGGAAAATCGACAATAGGCAAAATTACGGCAAAACGTCTTGGAAAGCGTTTTATAGATTTGGACATTTATATTGAGCAGAATGAGAATATGAAAATTCCCGAAATATTTGAGAAATACGGAGAGGATTATTTTCGTCAGAAGGAAACGGAGGCTCTGGAGCAGCTTGCCGCGGTGAATGCTGTAGTGGCAACAGGGGGAGGTGCTCTGCTCTCGGAGAAAAACGGAGAAATAGTCAAAAAAGCAGGTGTCGCTGTATATATTGACACCCCTTTTGAAGTTTGTTATAACCGCATTAAAGGGGACAAAAACCGACCCATTGCGTATAACTCCACAAAAGAGCAGCTGGAAGAGCGATATAATACCCGAAAACCGCTGTATATGAAAAATTCATCTTACAGAGTTTCCGGAACAGGTTCACCTATAGCCGTTGCACAGAAAATAATTGATGTATATTACCGTGCATGCCGAAAAAGCCGCCGTAAAAGCAAGAAAGTTTAACTGATTTTTATGATATTTTTAATTCGACATAAAAATCGTTGAATAAATTTCCTGTGTGTGTTATAATTATGCTTGTACAAAAAGTCAAAGACACTAAACAAAAATAATAGATAATCTTTCAGACTGCGTTTTTGCAAGGGACAGGAGTGGTCTGATTGAAAGGATGGTCATAAATATGATACTCAACACGTTGTCGGCAATGGTGCTGGGATTGTGTATAAATATGCTCAACGGCAGACCTAAGTTTTTCAGGGCGATGGAAAATTTCATACTTTTCGTTTCTCATTCTCTTGAGCAAAAACTCACCGATAAATACAAGGATACTCCCGAGGCTCAGCGTGCGGCAGGAGGGGTTCATCTTATTTTAATGCTTCTGATATTTGCGGTTGTTCCTTTGGGACTTATTGTTCTGGGATATATTTTACAGCCTGTTATAGGCATTGTACTTGAAGCCTTTATATTCTGGTTTTGCCTTGATTTAAAAACGGCAAGAGTAAAAACTTCAGGTATTATGCGTTCACTGAGGTCGGGAAATGTGGCTTTTGCAAAGAAAAAGCTGCGTGAGCTTACAGACAATGACACAGCACTTGAAAATGAGCAGGATATTGTAAGAAATACTGTGGAATACACGGCAGATATCAGCGTAAACGGAGGCTATGCACCGTTATTTTATATGATGATCTTCGGAGCCTTTGGTGCAGTTTTTTATAAGATTTTATGGCTGATGAATACTGAAAATGAAAAAAATGCAACGGAAAATATCAGTTTCGGCAAAGCGTCAAAAAAACTCTGGTCGGCTCTTGGAGTTATTCCTGCACATATCGGCTCATGGCTTACACTGGCAGATGTTAAATTCCTTATGTTTGATATGAGAAATGCAAAAAGAATACATAAACGTGACCACAAAAATGCCGAACCTAAATTTTTGGGAGAGGTCCGCTCTGTTATGGCAGGAGCATTTGGCATAAGACTTAATCCGGTAGAGGTATATGACGGCGGAATTTATCGTCAGAAGGCAATGGGATACGAATTCAAAAAGTGCTCGCCCAATGATATCCACTGGGCAAATCAGTTGTTTTACGGCGGAGTATTCAGTCTTTTTGTTATTTGTATTGTGCTGAGAGCAGCGTTATTCTTGATTTTATAAATCGGGTTATAAAAATTGTGATATCATTGACGTGCAGTATTTGCACGTCTTTTTCTTTGTGGGAATAGTAGACAAACAAGGGTTTTTGTGTTATAATAAAAGAGATTTAAGTTTTATAGAAAGGAATTTTTAAATGCAGCATGAAAAATCCTGTGGTGCTATTGTTTATCGCAAATATCACGGCAACACAGAAATACTGTTAATAAAACACGTTAACAGCGGTCATTGGTCGTTTCCCAAAGGTCACGTGGAGGGTGACGAAACTGAGGTTGAGACCGCTAAGCGTGAGATAATGGAGGAAACGGGTATTGATGTCATTCTGGATTCAACTTTTCGTGAGATTGTAACCTATTCTCCCAAAAAAGATACACAGAAGAATGTTGTGTATTTTATTGCAAAAGCAAAAAATACGGATTATGTACCTCAGGAAGAGGAAATTGCAGATATACGCTGGGTTGAAATCGGAAGAGCAAATCAAGTGCTTTCATATGAAAATGATAGGTCTATTGTAAATAAGGCTAAAAGGTTTATCGTTTAGGGGGAAGCAAATTTTGAAGCTAAAGGATATTGTACTGGAATTTTTGGAAAAACATAGAGGGCAGTACCTTTCCGGTGAGCAGATCGCCGAACAGACAGGAGTTTCAAGGGCGGCGGTATGGAAAGCCATAGAAGCTCTCCGCAAAGACGGGGTAAACATTAACGGTGTAAAAAACAAAGGTTATACAATACCATCAGATGAGAACAGTCTTTCGTCACAGGGGATTGAAGCCATACTGGGCAAAACAAAATTTGATATTCATACAGAGCATACGGTTACATCAACCAACACAGTTCTCAAAGAACTTGCAAGAAACGGTGAAAAATCCGGATATGTACTTGCAGCCTGTGAACAGACGGCAGGCAGGGGCAGACTTGGAAGAAGCTTTTATTCCCCCGATGCAACGGGAATATATATGTCGGTTATTTTAAGACCTGATATTAATATGGAGGAGTCCTTGTTCATAACCACATCAGCGGCTGTTGCTGTATGCAGAGCTATTGAAACAGTAAGCGATGGAAAGGTCAGTCCGCAGATAAAATGGGTAAATGACGTATATGTTGACGGCAGAAAGGTATGCGGAATTTTAACTGAGGCATCGGTCGATTTTGAAAGCGGAAAGCCCGAATATGCAGTACTGGGCATTGGAGTAAACATTTTTCCTCCGAAAAATGATTTTCCCGAAGATATAAAAAACACTGCCAGCTCGGTCTTTGACAGCGTATGCGGAACAAATATGCGAAACCGTATGGCAGCGGAAATACTGCGTGAGCTTGAAAAGCTGCCTGCGGATTATAAAAGCAAGGATATTCTGGACGAATATCGCAGGCGTTCAATGCTTATCGGCAAAGATGTTTTTGCCATATTTCAGAACAAGAAAACCCCATGCAGGGTATTATCTATTGATGATAATGCCAGGCTGGTGGTAGAGCTTGAAAACGGCGGGCAGAAGGTTTTGTCATCAGGTGAAGTTTCAATAAAATGGTAAGCAGATTCAAGTACACAATAAAAAAGCAGGCTGAACCGGCCTGCTTTTTTGTATTATACATTAATTTCAGCAACATCATCGGAAACACCGTTAGCCTCAAGCACAGGTTTAACACAGTTTTCAATGAATTCGTCAACCTGCTGAGGACATCTGCCTATGAAGTTTTCAGGCTTCATAATAGCGTCCATTTCTTCCTTTGTAATCATAAACATAGGGTCGTTGAGAATAAGCTCACAAAGATTGTTTTCAAGTCCTTCCTTCTTAACTCTTGCACCTGCCTGCATGGAATACTTCCGGATTCTCTCATGGAGTTCCTGTCTGTTTCCGCCCTTTTTAACAGCGTCCATCATAATGTTTTCTGTAGCCATGAACGGCAGTTCAGCCATAACACGCTTTCTGATGATTTTATCATATACCACAAGACCGTTTTCGGGGTCAGTAACATTAAGCATAATGTTGAGAATTGCGTCAACTCCCAGAAAAGCTTCAGGTACTGAAATTCTCTTGTTTGCTGAATCGTCAAGGGTTCTCTCAAACCACTGTGTTCCTGCTGTGAATGCAGGGTTTAAAACATCACAGATAACATATCTTGCAAGAGATGTTATACGTTCGTCACGCATAGGATTTCTCTTGTATGCCATTGCTGACGAACCGATTTGTGTCTTTTCAAATGGTTCTTCGATTTCCTTGAATGACTGCAGAAGTCTGATATCGTTAGAAAATTTCATTGCAGACTGTGCGATTCCTGCTAAAACGGAACAAACACCATAGTCAACTTTTCTTGAATATGTCTGACCTGAAACAGGGGTAACAGCGTCAAAGCCCATTTCTTCTGCAATAAGGGATTCAAGCTTTTTAACCTTTTCGGTATCCCCTTCAAAAAGTTCCATAAATGATGCCTGTGTACCTGTTGTACCCTTTGAGCCTAAAAGTTTCAGAGTGCTTAGTCTGTAGTCTAAATCTTCTAAGTCCATAAGCAGTTCGTTGCACCAGAGGGTAGCTCTTTTTCCTACTGTTGTAAGCTGTGCAGGCTGAAGATGTGTATATGCAAGACAGGGCATATCCTTATATTTAGCCGCAAAGTCGGCAAGCTGAGAGATGACCTTTACAAGCTTTCTCTTGATAACGAGAAGAGCGTCACGCATAATAATGATATCTGTATTATCGCCCACATAGCAGGATGTTGCACCGAGGTGGATAATACCTGCAGCTTTAGGACAAACCTGACCGTAGGTATAAACGTGTGCCATTACATCGTGGCGGACAACTTTTTCACGGGCAGCGGCAACCTCATAGTCAATATTGTAAATGTTTGCTTCCATTTCGTCAACCTGTTCCTGAGTTACCGGCAGACCTAGCTTCATTTCAGCTCTTGCAAGAGCGACCCAAAGTTTTCGCCATGTTGTGAATTTTTTGTCGGCAGAGAATATCTGCTGCATTTCCTTACTGGCATAACGAGTACAAAATGGGCTTTCATAGCTGTTTGTCATCATTAATCAACCTCTTTCGTTTTTTTGTATTCTATTCTTTTTTTGAAATTATTACATTATTAATTTATATGCAGTCTTCCTCAGCGGGGTAAAATTTTGTATATTT
>JBJFBR010000242.1:14229-22889 GCA_051888545.1 Oscillospiraceae bacterium | reverse complement strand
TTACATTATTAATTTATATGCAGTCTTCCTCAGCGGGGTAAAATTTTGTATATTTTACAAACCATATGGTGTATTGCCCCGTGGAGGATAAAACTATTATATCATAATTATTTACTATTTGCAACATCTAGGAATGTTCCGGTTTTTCAAATCTTCTGCGAAGAGTCTGCAGTGCTTTTTTTTCAATGCGGGAAATATAAGACCTTGAAATATTCAGTCGTTCAGCGGTTTCACGCTGGGTAAGAGGCATTTCCCCGTTAAGACCGTATCGCATAATGATTATGCTTTTTTCCCTGTCATCAAGTACCTGATCAATGTATTTATACAGCAGTTCAGTTTTGATTTTCAATTCAATTTTATCGTCAAGAGATGTTCCGTCAGAGATTATATCAATCAAAGTAAGCTGATTCCCGTTTTTGTCCGTTTCAATAGGTTCATCAAAGTGCAGATCCCCTGCAGTTTTTTTCTGTCCGCGAAAGTGCATAAGAATTTCATTTTCCACACATCTGCTGCCATAGGTGGCAAAACGGCAGCCTTTAGTATAATCAAAGGTAGATACTGCCTTTATTAACCCGATAGTTCCTATGGATATCAAGTCTTCCTGGTCGCCGGCATTGGAATAATATTTTTTTATAATATGTGCAACCAGTCTGAGATTATGTTCAATCAGCTTTTCTCTGGCATTTTTGTCGCCCTTTGCCATAAGCTCAAAATATTCACGTTCCTGTTTAGCCGATAAAGGCTTTGGAAAAACCTTTTGCCCGTCAAAATGCAGTGCAAAAAACATAAAATGATTGACGAGAAACTCAAGTATAATTCCAAACATAAAAAAACCTCCCGAATTATGATAGTTGTTTTATACTATGCATAATCCGGGATTGTCTATTCATAAATATATTATTTGCTGCCAAACCATATTCTGACGGAAAATTTGCACTGGCATAAAGGACATCTTGTATTGTGCCTGCCTCTTTTTCTTGGAAGACGCAAGGTCTTTCCGCAGTTGGGACAGCGTTTAAAGCAATGGTCTTTATTGTCCTTCATTCGAGCGGAGAATTTTGCAAAGGACTGCTTAGCTTTGGCAAAAGCATTTTGAAATTTGAAATTTTCTGACGAACGTTTTGCGGTGTTTCTTGAGAAAAAACGGAATAGAAACAATATAAGCAAAAGCCATTGAATAATCATTATAATTATTGAGTGGCAGAATAAATTTACCATGGATAATATAAGTGCTGTTATTGCTATGGCGATATTAAGTGAGTCGATTCCGTTTCTGCCGTACATAAAATTAAAAAGCCATTGTCTGAATTTCATAGATATAACCTCTCTAAAACAAAAAGGGTACGCAAAAAAGCATACCCCTTATATTTTTCTTTCTGAATAATTATCGCTGAATATAAACAGTTACAGTTTATTCAGCTGTGCTTTCAGTAGCTTTCTGCTGTCTGTCATATATCTCTTCAACAGTATAGCGTTCAAAAGCTTTATCGTTTAAATCCAATTTAAGATTTTTAACCCAGCCGTCAATTTTGCTCTGGAATTCGTCACCCTTCATTTCCTGGAGCAATGTGCTGTGATTTGTATCATCCTTTATGTATTCAGAAGATCTCTTTGTAATATCACCCTTAATATAGATGTAATAAGCATTGTCATCTTCATATGATTCAACATCGTTTGTCTTCATGGATTTTATTTTTGTAAGAACCTTACCGTATGTTTGATCTTTCTGGTCATCGGTAAGTGTTGAGAAGTTGGACATCTGCTCATTTGCGTATGGGTCAACTGTGCTTGAATCATCTGTGCTTGTTGTTGCTTCGGCATTTGCTTTGTCGGAAGTATCTGTGCCTTCGTTATCAGCCTGTGTATCGGTTGATGTGTCAGCAGTTGAATCAGCTTCTGAGCTTTCTGCTTCCTGCTGAGCCTGAACATATGCGTTATATTCGTCAATTAAAGAATCGAAGCCTGCAAAATCGGTCTTTTTGGCTTTTGCAAGATATTCTTCATACAGTTTCTTAGCTTCTTCATCAACCTTGCTTGAATCATCAGATGAACTTGAATCATCGGAAGAAGTTGAATCGGTTGATTCTGTATCTGTTGAATCCTTCTGAATAGAAAGAACCTTATATCTCAGATAATTATCGTTGACATAGTTGGTCATATCAGTATCAGTAACAGCTTCCTTGCCGTCCTCAGCATAGAAATAATCAAAGAGCATACTGCGTTTGACTGAATTAAGCTGAATATTTTTTACTGTATCTTTGCTTATACCCTGTTTTTCATAGGTCTTCTGAACTGTTTCCCAGTTATCCGCAATATCTGAGTTGATCTGCTTTAGTGTATCAGAATCAATCTTAAGCTTTGCTTTGTCAAACTGCTGATTGATTACCACATATTCCTTTGTTTCTTTAAGAGCATTTTCTTCAACAAGCTTAGTTAAATCTTTACCGTCAACCTTTTGTGAAAGATAATCGGATTTAACGCCTGACTGCTGAAGAGTACTGATTTGTGTTTGCAACTCATTAGATGCATAGTTAAGGTAAACACCTGCATTTACATTGCTGTCATCAGCCTTCATAATATAGCTGGTATCGGCACAGCCGAAAAGTGTTGCAGATATCATAACTGCAGATAAAACTGCTGCTGTCTTTTTTAAAACTGACATATAGACATTCCTTTCAAAAGAAAAATTTTAAACATACAAGTTATACCTATTTATTATACAACGCTTTTTCATTTTCGTCAAGTACTTTAATATATATTAAGCGAAAATTATCTGAAATTTATGTGAAAATTAACGTATGAAATGCCAAACAATGCACAATGTATATATAAATCTATCCTTTTTTTGCAAAAATCAAATTGCTTTTTTGTATAATTAAATGATTTTGTGTTAAAAACAAATAATATATTCCAAAAAAGTCTTGCAAATAAGAATGGAATGTAGTATAATATCTATAGAAATTTTTTAGGAGGTTATTAATTATGGCAGTTAAAGTCGCAATTAATGGTTTTGGACGTATTGGACGTCTCGCATTCAGACAAATGTTCGGTGCAGAAGGTTATGAAGTTGTTGCTATCAACGATCTGACAAAACCTTCAATGCTCGCAAATCTTCTTAAGTATGATACAGCACAGGGCGGTTATGCAGGTGTTATCGGTGAAAATAAGCACACTGTAACAGCTGATGACGAGGCTAATACAATCACAGTTGACGGTAAAACTCTTACTATTTATAAAGAAGCTGACGCTTCTAAGCTCCCTTGGGGTGAAATCGGTGTTGACGTAGTTCTGGAATGCACAGGTTTCTACTGCTCAAAGGACAAGGCACAGGCTCACATTGATGCAGGTGCAAAGAAGGTTGTTATTTCTGCTCCTGCAGGTAAGGATCTTCCTACAATCGTTTACTCAGTAAATGAAAAGACTCTTACAAAGGACGACAAGATTATTTCAGCTGCTTCATGCACAACAAACTGTTTGGCTCCTATGGCTAAGGCTCTTAATGACTATGCTCCTATCCAGAGCGGTATCATGAGCACAATTCACGCTTATACAGGCGATCAGATGATTCTTGACGGTCCTCACAGAAAGGGCGACCTCAGAAGAGCAAGAGCAGGTGCTGCAAACATCGTTCCTAACTCAACAGGTGCTGCAAAGGCAATCGGTCTTGTAATTCCTGAACTTAACGGCAAGCTCATCGGTTCTGCACAGAGAGTTCCTGTTCCAACAGGTTCTACAACAATTCTTACAGCTGTTGTTAAGGGTGAAGATGTAACTGTTGAAGGTATCAACGCTGCTATGAAGGCTGCTGCTTCTGAATCATTCGGTTACAATGAAGATCCTATCGTTTCTTCAGACGTTGTTGGTATGAGATACGGTTCACTCTTTGATGCAACTCAGACAATGGTTAATAAGATTGCTGACGATCTTTACGAAGTACAGGTTGTTTCTTGGTATGATAACGAAAATTCATACACAAGCCAGATGGTAAGAACAATCAAGTATTTTGCTGAACTCGGCTAATCAGAAAGCTTAAAAATAACAAGGACTGTCACTTAAAGCGGCAGTCCTTTTTTTAAAACAGGAGAGTAATAATGAAAAAAATTAAAGCTTTAACATCTGCACTTGTTTGTATGATTATAATGTTTACAATTACAGGCTGCGGAAAGAAAACAGCTCTTTCAGCGGAGGATTTTAAATCAAAAACAGAAGCAAAAGGCTATACGGTTCAGGATGCTACAAACCAGTTTGCAGACTATGATTATATAAAAAAAGTTTATATTGCACTTGATAAAGACCAGAATTATCAGATTGAGTTTTATGAAATTGACAATGCGGATAATGCCTCACAATTTTTCAAAAACAACAAATCTATTTTTGAAGAGAGCAAATCTTCTGCAAGTGCTGAAACTTCCGTATCAGTAAGCAACAATGCAAAATATACATTGACAACAGACGGACAGTATAAAGTTATTTCAAGAATTGATAACACAGCGGTTTATGTCAATGCTGATGAAGAATATAAATCAGATATAAAAGACTTACTGGACGATTTAGACTATTAATTATAATATCAAAAGATATTAATATAGCTGCCTGCCATATTTAATGACAGGCAGCTATTTATTTTTGAGAATTTTTACTGCTGTTTACAATATAAATTCCAACAGCAACAATAATACCTGCAATTATGTACTTTACAGAGAATTTTTCTCCGAGAATTATGCAGGAAAAAATAACACCCAGTATTGGAATCAAGGAATTGAAAATTGCAATCTTGCTTACAGGATTATAGCATATAAGGTTGTTGTAAATCGTAAAGCTAAGGGAGGAGATAAGAATTAAAAGAACTAAAGCAACAACGCCTGAAAGCGTCCAGTGGGTTATTTTCCCTCCGCCTATTAAACCAATTATTATAAGCAGCATTCCTCCAAAAGAAAGGCTTATGCCTGTGGCAGGAATAATATCAATATTTTTTGTGGCAACCCGTGTGAGAATACCGCCGAATGCAGAACAAACTGCACTCATAATCAGCATGCCGTCACCGACGAAAGATATACCCGAAAAAAATCCCGAACCGCTGAAATTAATGATAATAATTCCGCTCAAGCCAAGAATACAGCCCACAGTCTTGCGAATGCTGAGATTGTCATCAGCATAAATCAGCGATGAAAGAAGAATCAGCAGAAATGTGCTGAGGGAATCAATAATCGCACTTCTGCCGCCGCTTAAATGAGATAGACCCAGGTAAAAGAAAAAATAGTGCAGCCCTGTGTTTATAAGTCCGAAAAACAGGAGAATTCCCCAATCGGAAACAGTTTTGATTTTAAAGCTTTTTTTGGTGCAAAGTCCAATGATTATAGTTAAAATTCCTGCAAAAAAGAATCTGATTCCCGCAAAAAGCGACTTCCCTGGGGCATCGGTTATCTCAAGTGATGCAAAACCGATTTTTATAAGGGGAAAAGCCATTGCCCAGGCTATAGCACAAAATACAGCCAGAATAATGGACATAGTTTTTCTTTGATATATATTTGGTTTCAAAATAATAACTCTCCTTAAAGCAATGGTGCAAAAAGCCGCAGGAATGAAGATATAATCTTTTTTAAAACAGAACGTCTTTCACAGTCTTCAAGGGTGATTTTTTCTGAATGATTTTCCAGCATATCATCAAAATCAGCTTTTATGTCAGCAACGCTTTGCGTCTTGTATAAAAAAGCAGAGGACTCAAAATGCAGGTAAAGACTTCTGAAATCTAAGTTTATACTTCCCACAACAGCTTTTTCGTCATCGGATACAAACATTTTTCCGTGATTGAATCCGTCATATTCATATATTTCTACTCCAAGAGAAATAAGCTCTTTGTAATATGACCATGCAACATATTTTGCATACCATTTATCAGCATGACCGGGGGTTATAATTTTAACATGTACACCGCTTTTTGCTGCATATCCTAAAAGGGTTACCATTTCATTGTCCAGAATGAGATACGGAGTACAGATATATACATATTTTTTTGCAGAGGCTATGATATTGAAGTAAATGTTTTCACCGATGTTTTCGTTGTCCAGAGGCGTATCGCAGTACGGCATTACATAGCCGTCTGTTTCTACAGGCCGGGGAAGAAATTTTTCGGGGCGGAAATCATCATAGTGATGAACCTCGCCGCTGTTGTCGGCAATTTCCCAGATTTGCAGAAACATCATTGTAAAGCTCCATGCTGCATCTCCTTTTACCATAATTGCAGTGTCTTTCCAGTATCCGAACCGCTGAATACGGTTTATATATTCATCTGCAAGGTTTATGCCTCCTGTAAAGGCGGTGTGTCCGTCAATAACAAGTATTTTTCTGTGGTCACGATTGTTCTGTATTGATGACAGGAAAGGTCTGAATGGATTGAACACTTTGCATTTTATGCCAAGCTTATTCAGCTTGCGGTCATAGTGATATGGCAGGATAAATGCAGAACCCATTCCGTCATACATCAGGCGGACATCTACTCCTTCAGCCACTTTTTGCAGAAGAATATCCAAAACTTCCGACCACATTTCTCCCCGGTCAATTATGAAATATTCAAGGAATATAAAATGTTTTGCTTTTTTCAGTTCCTCTTTCATAACCTCAAAGGCTTCTTCACCGATTTTCAGATATTTTGAACTGCTGTTCTGATAAATGGGATATCCGCCGTAGTTGTTTACATACTGAGCCTGATGATAGATATTCATATCATCTTTTTTCAGGTTTTCAGCAACAGTTTCTGACTGTCTTAAATAAGGCTTTGTTTCAATAAATTTCTGATTGTTTCTTGCCCGGACTTTTCTTGTACCGTATTGGTTTACAAAAAGAAAGTATGCGGCTGTTGCAAAAAGCGGAACTAAAAGCAGAGGTATGATCCATGCTATTTTGTAAGCAGGATTGTCGTGCTTGTTGAGGATATAAATGGTAAGAACCAGAGCTATGGCTGTAAAAACTGCATTTATATATCTGTACTCTAAGTTAAGGCGCAGAAACGCATAAATAAGCAATGCCACCTGCAGAATCAAAAGAATTATAATAATCGTCTTTTGAGATATTATGGATTTTATTATTTTCCTTAGCTTACGTTTCATAGTTGTTACCATTCTTTCTTGAGTATTGAATAACAGGCTTACTTATTAGCGGCAAACAGATTTACAAGTACAGGCATAATATAAACAGCTGCAAATACAAGTACAAAAATCACCTTGACTGCATAGCCGGTTATGATATTTACCTTTGAAAACCGGGGAATATGCTTGCGTTTAACGGCATAGATTATGGCCGCTGCGAGTCCGATAAATGAAAGTACAAGTCCCGGAGTAAATCCTTTCGGCACAAAGCTTACGGTTATATTGTTTTCTCCCTCATTAAGCGGGAAAGAAATAAATGTACCAAAGGTTTTGTTATAGTCAACGGATTTTCCGTTTATCTTGATTTTGAAACCGTCATTGTAGGGAACACTGAGAAAACAGGTTTGTCCTTTTTCTGCCGAACAGCTTCCTGTAAGGGTTCCCTTGTCACGCTTAAAGTTTATAGTGGGAGTATCCTCAATAGTCTGAGCAAGTATGTTTTCGTCAATTCCGAAAAGTCCGAAGGAGTAACAATCCAGCTTTGATGTTACTACAATCTTTACATTTACGCTTGTGTTTTCAAATTCACCCAAATCAATAACACCGTTGTTTGTATCAATAGGATAGGTGTTCTGAATAATATCACCGTTTACAGAAATGGAAAGACTGTTGTAAATAGGTTCGGAAAGGTTGGTAGTTGATTGATCAAAACAGTCAAAATAGAGTCTTTGTTTCCCTTCAACATTGATGTTGTAGTTTATTTCCTGCATAGGGGTAAAGTGATATTTACCGCCGCTGAAGTTGTCAAATTCAACATCAGGCTGGTATTTTGTAACAATGGGTTGTTCTTCAAAAAGTGAGTTGTAAAGATATTGCTGAACAACGGTACGGTCATAGCTTTCGGGAATTTCAGTATTCTGGGATAAATCCTTTGAGGTTATAATTCCCAGACCGAATTTTTGCGGAAGTTCGTTGATGTAATATTCTCCTGAATGATAAATACTGTTCCGGTCTTGCTCACTTATTTCATATCCCACAGACAGCAGTGCATCTGTGAAAACAGTACCGCCGTTAGAGCCCTGTTCCATCCATACTGACGAATATCCCAGTTTTTTCATTGTGAACATATAATTTTTGTCTGTAAGTGATGTGTAATGGCTGATTGAGGGATATCCAAGGCTTCCCACAAGGTCGTAGTCCATAAGCTTTTTGGAAGTTTTAACACGGTAAAAGCTGTCATCTTTGATTTTGTCAGCCAGAGCAATCTGCTGCTGATATGTCATGTTGGCATCGCTGCGTATTTCAGCCTGTGATGTCATATAGATGTTTGAATTTGTAAAGCCTTCAGCGGAAACCATAAGACAAAGCACAACGGCGAATACTTCTTTACCGATAATTCGCTTTTTATAGCATAGGCATATTACGGCGAAAATAACAAGTGCAACTAAAAACAGCTCAGTTATAAGCTCTAAAGAATCTTTATCTCCCCACAGAGTACGGGAATATGCAGTTATTTTTTTAAAATTATTAGTTACAAATTTGTCTGCAAAGCGGTAGTATAAAAAGATTGTTATT
>JBJFBR010000242.1:10656-14129 GCA_051888545.1 Oscillospiraceae bacterium | reverse complement strand
AAAATTATTAGTTACAAATTTGTCTGCAAAGCGGTAGTATAAAAAGATTGTTATTCCAAGTATAACGGATGCGGATATTTGTACGTAAACAGGATAAACAGTTTTATCATTGTCTTGTTGTTTAAGCAGATAAGCACAGCATATCAGACCTATAAAAGTGGTAATAAAAGCGTATCTTCCCGGGAATGACATATAATTTCCCGTGTGCCACATTTTATTTATAGGTTCAATAAATATCGGAATAGTCATAAGCAAAAACATACAAAGATAAAGCTTGCTGTTTTTGTTTTGTTTTCCGAAACAGCAGTAAATCACAACAGCTGCAATAATAAAAGCGGAGCATAATATCAGAGGAAGTATTGTTTCATAAGATGTGATAAACTGTGATGATTTTAAGCTTTCAAGCAGCGGCTTTCCTCTTGCCGATGCCTGAAACTGCAAAAAGCTCGGAATCCATACCACAGCAGTAATGAGCATTGCAATGGCAGAGCCTGCAATGAATTTTGTATAAATATCCGTGTCTTTGTCCTTGTGCACAAATGAATAGACACCAATAAACAAAAGCAGGAAAATTACAATCATGTAGCCTATGTAATAGTTTACCGCAATCATTGCAGAAATAACCGCAATGTATGGTATAGGGTTTTTGTTTTTTGTAAGCTTTTCCAAAGCCAGCATAAGCAGCGGGAAAAGATACATCATATCAAGCCAGATGATGTTTTGATAATACATCATACCATAACCGCAAAAGGCATATATGATGCTGAGACCAACAGATATGCCTGAGTTAAGGTCTTTATGACAGCATTTGAAATAAATCATTGCGGTCAGAGAAGAAAACATAAGCTTTAAGACTACCAGAACATTCATAAAAAGCATCATGTTTGCTTTGTCAACAAATTTTATAAGCAATGTAAAGGGGCTTGCAAGATAGTATAAAAATACCCCCCAGAAATTCATTCCGGCTGCATTTTCAAAGTTTAAAAACACACTGCTTTTTCCGTCAAGGATGTCCTTGAAGTCGTCCATAAGAGGAATGACCTGCTGATTCATATCGCACCAGGATATATTATGGTTTCCGAAAGGATAAAGATCCATAAGTTTAAAGGCATATCCCAGTACCAGCATCACAATAAGAGGCGGTGCAATAAAAGAAAGCACAGTAATAATCCGATTTTTTGTTTTGTCGTTTATTTTTATCTTCATAGCTTTTCTCCGCATATTTTTATAATTGCATTTGCATACATATTGAGATTGTATTTAAAGGTTTCAATAGAAATGTGTTCATCATCTCCGTGCATATTGTTATGCTCTCCCGGAAATTCAGCGCCAAAAGCAACTCCGCCGGGAGTGTTGTGTACATATGTTATGCCGCCTTCGGCAATGCAGTAACCCTTTTCTCCCTTTACATCTTCATAGACTTCAAGAAGATCCTGTACAAATCCGCTTTCTTCGCTGACAAAATGAGGTTCCATTCCGTCAATCTCTGATATTTCAAATCCGATTTCAGCAAGCTTTTTAGTTATGATATCCGAAATTTCTTTATAGGTTCTGTCTATAGGAAAACGTATGTCAATTCCGCCGCTTATGACACCATTTTCATAGCTCAGCATTGTAAGAGCACAGGTCATTTCTCCCGAATAATCATCAGAAAATCCCATTCCTGCCGATTTTCCGCTGCATTCACCGTGGGGAAAAAGCTTTGCAATGTCTGAAGCTTTTTTACTTTTAAGCTCTGCTAAAAGCTTTGTCATTGCGGTAACTGCATTGCAGCCCCATTCCGGACGTGATCCGTGAGATGATTTGCCCCTGACGGTAAATGTGATGCTGCCGTCATTTTCTTCTGTTGAAACAGTACAGCCTGTTTCAAGCCTGCTGAAAGTCTGCTCAATTTCCTGTGCAGATATTCCGCTGCATTTGCATACTGCTTTGTCAGGTATGGCGTTTATAACATTTCCGCCGTTCATAGCTGCAATATTTATTTTGTCGCTGCTCAGATTTCCTTTTCCTTTAAAGCAAAGGTGTACCATTCCTTTTTCACAGTTGAGTACGGGAAATGTTCCGTCAGGAGTAAAAACCTTCGGCGGAAAAGGTTCAAGCTTTTCATAGTATTCAATGTCCTCGCAGCCGCCTTCTTCATTTCCTCCGAATATAATGCGGAAATTGTCTTTTATGGGGATATTCAAATCCTTGATGCACTTTACAGCATATAAAACAGCAACTGACGGACCTTTGTCATCTATTGTGCCTCGTCCGTAAAGATTTCCGCCGTCAACTGTCAGGTCAAAAGGAGGATAGCTCCAGTTATTGCTGGCAGGGACAACGTCAAGGTGACTTAAAATTGCAAGAGCTGGTTCGCCTTCTTTAAAATCCATACTGACGGCATAGTTGTCAAAGTTTTTGACCTTCATTCCTAAGCTTTGGCCGAATTCAGCACCCCATTCAAGGGCTTTTGCCGATCCTTCACCAAAAGGCATATTTTCTTTTGGCTGCTGAAAGGTGCTGTCTATGGATATAATTTCTTTTAAGCTTGATAAAATATCATCAAAGTGTCTGTCAAAATAATCGCTTATTTGTTGTTTATACATTTTTGCTGTCCTTCTTTCTCTCTGCTTTCAGGGTTACGGAAACTATCTCCGCAGGATTGAATACTCTGAATTTTCCAAGGCCTGCTGATACTACCATAGCTGAAGCCTTATGTCTGTAAACTCCCTTTGTATATTCAGGGAAAAATGTTCTTTCGGGAGATAAAATACCTCCTACAAAAGGCAATCTCACAACTCCTCCGTGGCAGTGTCCTGAAAAAACTATGTCAGCTCCCCAATTTGCATATTCTTCAAAATAAAAAGGTGAATGGGCAAGAAGAATATTAAACTGGCTTTCATCGGTTTTTCCCAAAGATTTTTCTATGTCAGCGGCAGTAAGCTTTGGAAGATTCCAGTAGGTTTTGTTTTCGTTTTTATAATATCTTTTGTCAATTTCCAGGCCATATAAATTTATAAACTCATCGCCGATGTAAATCCTTGAAAGCTCGTTTCTGAGGACATTTATTCCGTCATATTCCAAAAGATCAATAAACGGTTCTGCTTTCTCTATGGATTCCTCTTCGTGATTGCCGAGAACGTAGTATACGGGAGCAGTTTTTCTCAGTTCACGCATGAAAATATGCTTTCGGCAGATTTCATCAAAGCTTTGTTTCCGGCTGTATAAATCTCCCGTAAAAACAATGTAGTCAGGGTTTGATTTTTTGCATTGTTCAATAAGCATGCTTTGATTTTTCCCGAATTCCCGCTGATGCAGGTCGGAAAGCTGTAAAATTTTTTTCCCGTCAAAGGACCGTGGCAGCCTGGTACTTGATATGGTATATTCGGTTGTCTTAAAATGTGTGTTGTCATAGGCTAAAGCTCCTGCCATTGCAAGAGAAAGCCCTGCACCTAAAATTTTAAGCTTTTTCATTTCTGTCACCCTTTATT
>JBJFBR010000242.1:7782-10556 GCA_051888545.1 Oscillospiraceae bacterium | reverse complement strand
ATTTTCGGAGATTGCTTGACCGTTTCAAGAGCCTTTGCCAAAGCTTTCATACCGTCAGGATTGTGTCCCCCGTCAAGTATGGTTAAAGGCTTGCTTTTTATAATTTCTATTCTTGCCGGTAAAACGGCTTTTTTCAGTCCGTTTATAACATTCTGTGTTGAAATTTTCAGCTTTTCGGCAGGGTATTTTATAGCTTCGATTACTGTTATTGCATTGCTTATCTGATGGAGTCCGCCCATGGCAAGAGAGTAACTTTGTCCTTTGTATGAAAATTCACAGCCTGAAATGTCCCATTTGTATGCCCTGCATAGCATAAGATTTGGTATAACCAGCTGTGAATGGTTTTCAATAGCCTGTTGTCTTACAACATTTACCGCCTCCATAGGATTTCCCGGGGATAAAACGCAGGGACAGCCCGGTTTTATAATACCTGCTTTCTGAAAGGCAATTTCCTCTATGGTATCGCCCAGAATTGCGGTGTGGTCAAAGGCTATTGAACCTATAACCGATACAAGCGGTTTTTTTATTATGTTTGTTGAATCCAGAAGTCCTCCTACACCTGCTTCAAGTACTACAATATCGCACTTCTGCTCTGCAAAATATGTCATTGCTATGGCCTGGGTTATTTCAAACTGGGAAAAATCTTTGCAGCAGTCGGCTTTCATAACAATGGGGTCAATTCTGTCAGATATCCTTTTTAAATCCTCATTGGATATATTCTGATTGTTTATGCGTATTCTGTCGTTGTATTCAATTATATAAGGAGAAGTAAAAAGTCCTACCTTATAGCCTGCGTCGGTCAGAATTTCGCTGAACATCTGAGCCATTGAGCCTTTCCCGTTTGTGCCTGCAATGTGTATAAATTCGAGAGAATCCTGTGGATTTCCTATGGCGTTCATCAGTTTTTCTATGCGTGAAAGGTCAGTGACCTTGCCGCCTTTTTTTGAAAAGCTGTTTATAAATTTCATATGCTCATAAATGCTGTTCATAGTTTTTCTCCGTTAGTATTCATTTAAAATCCTGCAAAGCTCCTCTGCAACAGAAATATTAACTCCTGCAACTCTGGCAAGCTCTTGGGCATCGGCTTTTTTCAGATTTTCTCTTGTTTTATAGTGAGTCATGAGCTTTATAGCTTTTTTCTCGCCAATGCCTTTGACCTTTGTAAGCTCCGACTGATAAGAAGTTTTCTTGTGCTTTGCTGATTGATATGCGATTGCATACCGGTGGACCTCGTCCTGAATCTTTGTGCAAAGATTAAAAGCATTCCGGCTTTTGGAAAGACTTATTTCTCCGCCGCCCGTGGCAATGGCTCTTGTCCGGTGTTTTGAATCTTTTACAAGTCCGAACACAGGTACGTTAATGCCCATTTCTTTCAAAAGCGGCTCAATGGTGTTTACATGGCCTTTTCCGCCGTCAAGAAGTATCAGATCGGGGAGGATTGAAAAGCCTGCGTCGGTTTTTTCAAAATAGTTTCGGAAACGCCGCTGTATAACTTCTGCCATACAGGCATAATCATTCTGCTCGTCAACGGTTTTAATGGAAAATTTCTTGTAGTATTTTTTGCATGGGCGGCCGTTTTCAAATACCACCATTCCTGCAACCATATCTGATGATGCAAGGTTGGAAATATCATAACATTCAATATACATAGGAGGTTTCGGAAGGCCGAGAGCCTTTGCAAGCTCTTCGAGAGCTGCAATCTCCTTACCTGTCCTTCCCACTTTCATAGATAAATATTCTGATGCATTGCTTTTTGCAAGGATAGTAAGCCGCAGCAAAGGACCTTTCTGCGGTATGATGATTTTAACCTTGTGCCCGCAGCGTTCAGTAAGCCATTTTTCTAAAATCTCTCTGTCGGAAATTTCCTCGTCTAATAAAATCTCTTTTGGAATAACCGTTTTTGAACCGTAAAAACGCAGTATGAAATCTTCACGCATTGTTGATTGGTCATCTTTTTCACCAAGAAAGAAATCTGCCTTGTCAAAAAGTCTTCCTCCGCGGTACATTAAAATGCTCGCACAGGCAGTTTCATTGTTCTGAGATATGGCAATAATGTCGCAGTCACGAACGTTTTTGTCAACGATTTTCTGGCTTTCGGCTGCTTTTTCAATAGCTGCAATGCGGTCACGAAGCTTTGCTGCAAGTTCAAAATTCAGTTGGTCGGAAGCCTCCAGCATTTCCTTTTTCAAGCGTTCCACCGACTCTGCCGAACCGTTCATTATATAGTCCACAGCCTGCCTGACAGTGGCCTGATATTCGCTTTTGGGTATTCTTCCTGTGCATACTCCTGAGCATTGTTTTATATAGTAGTTAAGGCAGGGGCGTTCTTTTTTGAAATCCCGGGGGAATTTTCTGCTGCAGGTGGGCAGAGCAAAAACTTTGTTTGCCTCGTTTACAGCCTGTTTTACCGCAAAGGAGCTGGTGTACGGTCCGATATATTCACAGCCCTTTTCATCTTTCTGTAGAGCGGCGGTTATTCTGGGATATTCCTCTTTTGTAATCTTGATGTAGCTGTAGCCTTTGTCATCTTTCAGAAGTATGTTGTATTTGGGGGTATATTGCTTTATAAGGGAACATTCTAAAACAAGAGCCTCAAATTCCGTATCGGTGACAATAAAATCATAATCATATACATTTGAAACCATTTTCCATACTTTCGGCAAATGGTCCTGTCCCTTTCTGAAATATGAAGTGACACGTTTTCTGAGGCTTTTGGCTTTTCCTATATATATTATCTTGTCCGACTTGTTTTTCATAATGTAGCAGCCGGGTTT
>JBJFBR010000242.1:0-7682 GCA_051888545.1 Oscillospiraceae bacterium | reverse complement strand
ATAAATTTCAAGCTTTTTGTTTGTTTCGGGGTGTGAAATTATAACTTTTCCGCAATGCAGCGCCTGTCTTGAAAAGTCTTTGCATTCACCGCCGTACATACTGTCCCCTGCAATGGGGTGACCGATGTGGGACATATGTACTCTGATTTGATGAGTTCTGCCGTTTTCCAACAGAAACTTAACAAAAGCATACTGACTTCCCTGTTTAATAACCTCGTAGTGAGTAACCGCCTGCTGTCCGTCATCCCGGACACATCGTTTTATAATTGACTCTTTTTCCCTTGCAATAGGTGCATTGACCATACCTCTATCTTGTTCAAAAACACCGCAGCATATTCCGAAGTACACCTTTTCATAGCTTTTTTGCAGTTTTTGTGCGGAAAACTGATTTTTTGCGGCAATTACACAGCCCGACGTATCTCTGTCAAGACGATTTACGGGCCGAAAAGTAAGATTGGGAAACATATATGCAAAAAAGTTCCCGAGAGTATCGTCCTGATGATTTATAGAGGGATGAACAGGCATAAAAGGCGGCTTGTTGAATACAACCAGCCAGTCATCATCGTAAAGTATTGGAACGGAAAGCTTGCCGTTGGGTATCAGCAGCTTGCTGTCGCTTTCTGAAAGCAGAATTTCATCACCTTCAGAAACCTTGTCGATGGTGCGTATAAGCTGTCCGCTGCGGGTGATTCCGCCTTCTGTGCGTTTTAATCTGGTTATAAGCCGCCTTGAGATTCCTCGTCCGCGCAGAACCTCTTCAAGGCTTTTTCCGTTTTCGGATATGTTTATTCTGATTTTATTGCTCATCGTCTTCAATGCTGTACGGAAATCTTCCCAGTATTTCAAAGGCATTGGAACGCTGCCACATTGACGCTGAAATAAGTATTTCATAGCCTTCGCCGAAGTCACAGGAATATTCCATTGGTGACTGTTTCGGCAAACCAAAGCAGCCAAGCATATTCATTATAATTCCGCCGTGGGTAACTACTGCACAGTTGGTAAGTCCTTCATACATCATGTCAGAAATAATGATATTAAGTGCCTCGTAGGTCCTGTTTACAACGCTTCTGAGACTTTCACCGTTCGGCGGAGGATTATCCAGACCGCCCTTGATGAATTTTTTGTAGGCTTCACTGTTTGCAAGATTTTCAACTTTCTTGTTTTCAAAATCTCCGAAATCCATTTCAGCCAGAACGCCAAGCTCAGCAGTGTATGTGTTTGGATAAAGTATGTCAGCGGTCTGCTTGCAGCGCTTCAGAGGAGAAGTATAAAGCTTCTGAACAGGAGGATATTCATATTTTGCGATTTTGTCATAGAGCTCATCTGCTCCTTCACGGCAAAGAGGCAAGTCTGTTATTCCGATATATCTGCCGTCAAGATTACCCTGAGTAATTCCGTGACGTATAAGTTTTAGTCTGTAGCCTTTCATAAAAGCTCCTTTCGTTACTTTACAAATTGAAAGAAATAATGTATAATAAAATATATATTTTTTTATTGAATTATAGGGATGTGAACAATGTGGATGTTCCATATAAACAATCTGAAAAAGATTTTTATTCCGAGCTTGGCAGACGTATTTCAGAGCTGAGAAAAAGCAGAAAAATGACTCAGCATGATTTGTCTGAAAAGCTTGGTATAAGGCAGGAAACGGTTTCCATGATTGAACAGGGAAAACGCAAACCAAGTATTTTTATGGTCAGGAAAATCGCAAATCTTTTTGATGTGGATTATGATCTGCTTTTGGGTAAGCCGGAGCATAATCGTAAAACAGCTGTAAAAAATCAGCCTGATGCCGGAACAGACATGTTGTTCTCTATGTGTAAAAATGCAGATATTGACGAGCTTAATAAAGCTGCATCGGTTTATCATAATCTTTGGATTTATTGTATGATTCGTATGATATATGAAACAAACCCGTACAATACGGATATGCTTTTTAAAGTATCAAAAGATGATTTCAAAAAGGTCATGGATATTGTAAATCAGGCGCCCGTTAAGCTTTCTGCATATCTGAACGCTTCGTCTGAAAATAAAAGCAGCATCGAACCGCCTCTTGAAAAAGCGGCACAGTTCCGTGAATTTATCAGTATATGTGAAGGGTATATATCACATATAATCTGAAGGCAGCATCATAAAAAATTTTTTTAAATCATACACACTATATATAATAATGATACCACATTTTTTTGCATATATCAAGTACATGATAAAATATGCAACTAATTTGTAAAGATAATATGGTTCATAAATCAAGACTAGACAGAAAGGATGATTATGTAGTTATGAGGCTTAATGGTATTTTACTTCCTCACAGAAAGGATACCGAAAACTGTGAAACCGAAAAACTGCCTTTGCCGAAAAGGGTGACAATATCAATGTCACAGCATATGGGAGCACCATGTGAACCCTTGGTAAAAAAAGGCGATGAAGTCTTTGTGGGACAGAAAATCGGTGACAGCGATTCGTTTATGTCCTGCCCTGTGCATTCCAGCGTTTCGGGAATAGTTACGGATGTCAAGGATATGCTCCTTGCCAACGGAAAAACCTGTCAGGCGGTTGAAATTGAAACAGACGGCAATCAGACAGTAAGCGATGAGGTTTGTCCTCCTGAGGTTAATGATAAGGAATCGCTGTGTAAAGCGGTAAGAGAATCAGGCTGCTGCGGACTTGGCGGAGCAGGCTTCCCAACACATATCAAGCTCAATTATGATGAGAGCAAAACAAAGGTTGACAGCCTTGTGATCAATGCCGCCGAGTGTGAGCCTTATATTACTTCCGATTACCGTGAGATGATTGAAAATACTGACGGTGTTCTTTCGGGAATTCGCCTGATAAAAAAGTTTCTGGGCATTGAAAAGGTATATATCGGTATTGAGGCAAATAAGCCTCAGGCTATTGATACAATGAAAGAACTTACAGCAGATGATGAAGATATAAATGTTGTAAAGCTCAAGGCAGAATATCCTCAGGGAGCAGAAAAGGTCATAGCTTTTAACTGCACCGGCAGAATAATAAAGGAAGGCGAGCTTCCTTCCGATGAGGGTATAATCGTTATGAACGTATCTACTGTGGGCTTTATTGACAGCTACATAAAAACAGGTATGCCCCTTATTGAAAGACGTATAACCCTTGAGGGTGATGCAATGGGACATTCCTGTAACGTAAAGGCATTGATAGGAACACATATTCAGGATCTCCTTGATTATACCGAAACCGATACTGAAAAAATTGAAAAGCTGATTTCAGGTGGCCCTATGATGGGAACCTGCGTATATGATTTCAATACGCCTGTTTCAAAAACGAATAACGCATTTCTGGCACTTAAATCAAAGGAAGCCAAAAAGAGCTTTCTGAAACAAGGTCAGACAAACTGCATAAGATGCGGAAAATGTATTCAGGCGTGTCCGATCGGGCTTATGCCTGCCGCCATTGAAAAGGCATATGCAGCCAAAGATAAGGAAACGCTTAATAAGCTCAGAGTAAATCTATGTATGAACTGCGGCAGCTGTTCATATGTCTGTCCGGCAAAGAGAAACCTTGCAGAAACCAATCAGCTTGCAAAAGGTTTTGCAATGAGCAGAGAGTAAGAAAGGAGAAAGTGATAATGAGAACAGGAAAAATAATCGTAAGCCCTTCTCCTCATATAAGAGATAAAAATTCCACAGCTAAGATTATGGGTAACGTGCTTATTGCCTTGTGTCCTGCAATTATTGCAGCTACTGTAATCTTCGGTGTTCGTGCATTGCTGCTGGTACTGTTCTGTGCGGCAACAGCTGTGCTCTGGGAATGGCTTTGCAATAAAATTATGAAACGTCCCACATCTATAGGTGATCTGTCAGCTGCGGTAACAGGTGTTATTCTGGCATTTAACCTGCCCCCTACATTGCCGTTCTGGATGGCAGCAATCGGTACATTTGTGGCAATAGTTGTTGTAAAGCAGCTTTTCGGCGGCTTGGGACATAACTTTGCAAACCCTGCCATAGTGGGAAGAATCGTGCTTATGCTTTCATTCCCTGCTGCAATGACAAAATGGGCAGTTCCCTTCTATTATAAATCGGCGGATATTGTAACATCTGCAACTCCAATCGTTACAGGCGAGGCTTCATATCAGGATTTGTTCATTGGAAATGTAGGCGGATGTCTTGGTGAAGTAAGTGCCTTTGCATTACTTCTGGGCGGTTTGTATCTTTTTGCAAAGGATATAATTTCACCTGCCGCACCTTTAGCATTTATGGGAACAGTTGTAGCTATGTCCTACGCTTTCGGACGTGACGGCTTGTATCAGCTTCTGGCAGGAGGCGTCGTTCTCGGTGCGGTATTTATGGCAACAGACTATGTTACAACTCCTGTTACAACAAAAGGCAAAGTGATTTTCGGAATAGGCTGCGGAATTATAACCTGTATAATCAGGTTCTGGGGATCCTATCCTGAGGGTGTGTCATTCTCCATATTGATTATGAATATTCTCACACCGTATATTGATATGTTTACAAAGAAAAAGCCTGTGGGGGCAGTTTATGAGAAAGAAGGAGGCAAGTAGCATGAAAAAATACATAATGCCAACTCTGGTACTTACAATAATATGCGTCATTGCCTCCGGACTTCTGGTGTTTGTTCACGGACTTACATATAAGGATACAACAGGTGTAATGACAGATGAATTAAAAGCAGGCTGCGAAGAAATTTTCGGCAAGGAAGATTATAGTATTTTAATGGACGGAAAAACACCTGTAACCTTTGATACAGACGGTGTAATATCGGTTATTACAAATACACAAAAGGATAAATGCCTTGTTGAACTTAAACAGGACGGTTATTCAAAAGACGGTTTGCATTTGCTTATAGGAATAAACAGCGACGGTGCTGTTGAGGGTATTTATTTTCTGGAAATCGGCGAAACTCCGGGACTTGGTACAAAGGTTCAGGATAAGTCCTTTGTTGACAAATTCAAAGGCTTTACAGCTGAAACAAACCCTGATGACATTGATAACGTAACCTCAGCCACATATTCCTCAAAAGGTATGAAAGCGGCTTGTCAGAAGGCTACAGCGTTGTATTCTGAGCATAAGGAGGAGATTTTAAATGGCTGATAAAAAAGGAAATCTTTATCAGTTTACAAAAGGTCTGATAAAGGAAAATCCAACACTTGTGTCATTGCTTGGTATGTGTCCTACATTGGCAGTAACCACAATGGCAGTTAACGGTATCGGAATGGGACTTGCCACAACCTTTGTGCTTGTATGTTCAAATGCAGTTATTTCACTGCTGAAGAATGTTATTCCAAAATCAGTGCGTCTGCCTTGCTTTATAGTTATAATTGCAAGCTTTGTTACATTGATCAGCTTTTTGCTTCAAGGATATTTCCCGTCGCTTTATTCGGCTCTGGGAATATTTCTTTCCCTTATTACAGTAAACTGTATAATCCTTGGCAGAGCTGAGGCTTTTGCTTCAAAGAATAAGCTTGTTCCTTCAATTCTTGACGGTCTTGGAATGGGACTTGGTTTTACACTTGCATTATTCCTTATGGGTTCAATAAGAGAAATTATGGGAACAGGCAGCTGGATGGGAATTAAAATTCCTGTAATAAGTTCAAATCCTATGCTTGTGTTTATTATGCCGGCAGGCGGATTCTTTGTACTTGGCTGTATAATCGCATTGGTCAATAAGCTTGCAAAGAAAAAACCGCCGAAGGAAATTTCCTGTAAGAGTTGTCCTAATGCCGAAGGCTGCGGACATAACTGTGAAGACTGCAAGGAGGGTGAATGATGAATCTTCTTGTTATAATGATAACAGCTGTTTTTGTAAATAACGTAGTGCTTTCTCAGTTTATGGGTATATGCCCGTTCCTGGGAGTTTCAAAACAGCTCAAATCCTCTTTGGGTATGGGTGCGGCAGTTATTTTTGTAATGCTTTGTGCTACAGCCTGTACATATCCTGTTTATAAGCTTTTAGAGCTTGCTCACGTTGAATATCTGAGAACAGTTGCATTTATTCTGGTAATTGCATTGTTCGTTCAGCTGGTTGAAATCGTGCTGAAAAAGACAATGCCGCCGCTTTATCAGGCATTGGGTGTATATCTTCCTCTTATAACTACAAACTGTGCGGTTCTGGGAATTACTATTTCAAATATTGATAACGAATATACTTTTATTGAGTCAATGACTAACGCATTAGGCACAGGTCTTGCCTTTACACTGGCATTGGTATTGTTCTCCGGAGTGCGTTCAAGAATTGCCGCATCAGATATTCCTGAAACCTTTAAAGGCGTTCCTGCAACTCTTGTGGCTGCAGCTATAGTTTCGCTTAGCTTTATGGGATTCAGCGGACTTTTACAATAACGAGAACGAGGTGAGATAAATGGGATATGTAGTTCCAATATTGATTTTTGCAGGGCTTGGAATCCTGGCAGGTGTTCTGCTTACAGTTGTGTCTAAGCTTTTTGCAGTTAAAACCGATGAGCGTATTGAAAAAATACAGGATGCACTTCCTCAGGCAAACTGCGGAGCCTGCGGATTTTCAGGCTGCGGAGACTATGCAGATGCCGTTGTAAATAAAGGTGCTGCCTGTAATCTTTGCAGACCGGGCGGAGCAGACAGCGCAAAGAAAATTTCTGAGATAATGGGCGTTGAAGATGAGGGTGCAGAACCTATGACAGCCTTTGTAAGATGTGCAGGTGACTGTAATACAACTGTGCATAAATATGATTTTGACGGAATACAAAGCTGTGCAGCCTGCAACAGATTTTACAGCGGAAGCAAGCTTTGCACCAGCGGATGTATGGGATATGGCGACTGTGTAAAGGTTTGTCCAAACGGTGCAATCAGCATTGTGGATAGAATAGCAGTAGTTGATCCCGATAAATGTATCGGCTGCGGACTGTGTGCAAAAGAATGTCCGAATGGTCTTATAGCGATCAGAAGAAAATCTCAGCAGGTTGAAGTTATGTGTTCGTCAGGGGATAAAGGCAGACTGACGCATGAGATTTGTGAACATGGCTGCATCGGCTGTAGAATGTGTGAAAGAAAATGTCCTCAGCAGGCTATTACGGTCAGAAATAACCATGCAGTAATTGACTATGATAAATGTATCAACTGCGGAATATGTGCAGAAACCTGCCGGGTTCACGCAGTTACATGGATAAATAAAAAATAAAGGAAGTGTTATAGTGAAAAGACAGGATTATATTTCATGGGACGAGTATTTTATGGGTGTTGCATTGTTTTCAGCACAGCGAAGCAAGGATAATCATACACAGGTAGGAGCCTGCATAGTTTCCGATGAAAATAAAGTACTGTCGGTTGGCTATAACGGAATGCCTATTGGCTGTAATGATGATGATATGCCCTGGGAACGTGAGGGCGATTCATTGGATACAAAATATCCTTTTGTGTGTCATGCAGAGCTTAATGCAATTCTTAACCGTATAACCTCAATAAAGGGCGCAAGAATATATGTAAGCCTTTTTCCTTGTAATGAATGTGCAAAAGCGATTATTCAGAGCGGTATAAAAGAGGTTGTGTATATTGAGGATAAATATGCCGATACCGATTCGGTTAAAGCCTCAAAGATGATGTTTGATATGGCAGGCGTAAAATACCGTCAGTATAAGCTTACAGGAAGAAAAATCGAATTGTCATTATAAAATATTCAGCAGAGTAAAACTATAGAAAACAGAAAGAGAA
>JBJFBR010000241.1:0-5751 GCA_051888545.1 Oscillospiraceae bacterium | reverse complement strand
TCTATTTTATTAATCTCCCTCAAAAGCTCAGGAAATCCATAGCTATAAGAATTAACATTTTGTCCAAGCAAGGTTATTTCCTTATATCCCTGTTCCACAAGTTCTTTTACTTCTGAAATCACCGAGTCAGGCTTACGGCTTCGTTCTCTTCCCCTTACATACGGTACTATGCAGTATGAACAGAAATTATTGCAGCCATACATAATCGGAACAAAAGCTTGTACTTTATTATCTCTGATCTGAGTAAAATCTTCATTTATATCAACATTATTTTCAGCAATGTTAAATACTCTCTTTTTATCAGATATTATTTCCCAGAGCATATTATACAAATCATTATAAGCAAATGTTCCAAAAACAAGATCTACCTGTCTATAAGTTTTCTTTATGGTTTCACAAGTTTTTTGCTCCTGTGCCATACATCCGCATATTCCTATAATCAAATCAGGATTATTCTCTTTCATATGCTTCAGATTCCCGATATAAGCATATACTTTATCTTCAGCATTTTCTCTTACTGCGCAAGTATTGTATAATATAAACTGGGCATCATTAATATTATCAGTAAAACCATACCCGATTTCAGAAAGTTTACCTTTCAGCTTCTCCCCGTCACTCACATTTTGCTGACAGCCGAAAGACTGTAAATACACTAAAGGCTGATGATTATTTTTTTCGGCATACTTTATATTGTATTCTAACAGTTTTTTCTTTGCAATATTACTATTTTCATTCATTAATAATTTCTCCAACATTGTGATATGTGTATACATATTAATTATACTTAATTATCTTCACTTTGTCAATCTATAAAATTACATGTTAATATAAAATGTCAAAATAAATAATTGCATTATCAGAAAACACTGTTAATAAAACAAAACAAACAAAATTTAAAAAAAGTATTGTAAAAGTTGCAAAAATAAAGTATAATAATGTTATATTATAAAAATTAATGGAGGATCTGTAATGGAACGTGCTGAAAAATTTTTGTTCGATAATAATTTAAAATCAGCACCACTTGGCATTATTGCCATGGCAGGTGCAAAAGAACTGGGTGAAAAAGTAAATAATTATTTGGTTCAGTGGAAAAATGAAAGCGGTGCACAAAAAGACAGCTTTCTCGTTGAAGCTGACTGCCCTAGATTTTCATCCGGAGATGGCAAAGGTCTTATAAAGCAAACTATTCGCGGCTATGATTTGTTTATTCTTTGCGATATGGGCAACTACAGCATTAAATATAATTATTTTGGCCATGAAAATTGGATGTCACCTGATGATCATTATCAGGATTTGAAAAGAATAATTCAGGCGGCTAGCGGTAAAGCTTACAGAATTAACGTTATCATGCCTTCTCTTTACGGCGGAAGACAGCACAGAAGAAATTACAGAGAATCACTTGATTGCGCTGTCGCTTTACAGGAATTAAGCAGCATGGGTGTATCAAATGTAGCAACTTTTGATGCTCACGATCCAAGAGTTCAAAATGCTGTTCCACTGATGGGATTTGATAATATTATACCTTCATATCAAGTTCTTAAATGTATGTTTAATAATCTTCCTGATTTCAGACCTGACAAGCAGCACTTTATGATCGTTTCTCCTGATGAAGGTGCTATTAACAGAAATATGTATTATGCATCTGTTTTAGGTGTTGACCTTGGAATGTTCTATAAAAGACGTGACTACTCTACTGTTGTGGACGGAAGAAATCCTATTATTGCTCACGAATATATGGGCAATGATGTCAGCGGAAAAGACGTATTCATTGCTGATGATATTATTTCTTCCGGTGAATCAATGCTTGATATAGCATTTGAACTTAAAAAGAGAAATGCCAATAAGATTTACTGCTATGCGACATATGCTATATTTACAAACGGACTTGATACTTTTGATAACGCTTATGAAAAAGGAATCATTGACGGTGTATTCGGTACAAACCTCACATATCGTTCTCCTGAACTCCTTTCAAGAGATTGGTTCTATGAAGTTGACTGTGCTAAATATATTGCATACTTCATTGCATCATTAAATCATGATTATTCAATCTCAAAAGTAATTGACCCACATGAAAAGATTACTACTCTGCTGAAAAAATATGGCATCAAGTAATTCTTAGCTTTATCACGGCTTCATTATATATGAAGCCGCTTATTTTTACAAAATGTTAAATCTTAAAATTTTATAAAAAAATAAAAAGTTGCACTTAATTCGTATTGATTTTTATTAGATTATGTGGTATTATGTAATTAAATAGAATAAATATTGTATTAAGATATTCGGAGGTAATAAAATGGAAACCAAAAAATGCCCTTATTGCGGTGCTGAAATTGCTAAGGAAGCTATAGTGTGCAAATCATGTCATAAAATTCTTATTGATGACATAAAAGTTGATTATTCAAAAGCTTCTGAAAATGCTGATGAAACAAAAGCCGCACAGCAAGAACCCGTTGAAACTGCTAATAATGAAACTGAAGAAATCGTCGAAAATAATGATGAAATTAATTCAGATGAATCTCAGAATAATGAAACTGAGGATGACTCAGCCGGATTTGTTGACGAAAACGATGATAAGTTATCAGATGAAGAAGTTGACAGCAGTAATGATGAATACTATGAGTATATTGAAGAAGATGAGACTTTAGATACTGAAGAAAATAATGACGATGAAATCGACTTCGATGAAAATACAGAAGATGATGACATTGAAAGTGACGATGATGAATCTGATTATAATTATCAAGATGCAGATGATGATGACAACGATGAAGATTCCAATAAAAAGAAGAACTTAATGCTGGCTGCAGTAATTGCAATCGGTATTATTATCATTATTATAATTGCTTTCCTTGTCGGAGATAAGCTGTTCTCCGGAAACAGTAATTCAAATACTGCAAATGGCAGCAATACAAGTGCTAACATGGCTATGCGTGATTTAACTTCTTCACAAGCAGATACACAATCACAAAGTACCACAACAACCACTAAATCCGCTCAGGACAGCAATACAGAACAAACTGCAGAAACTACTACTACAGCAACTACTACTGCAACAGCAAAAATTAATATTGCAACTCAGACAAAGGCTACAACAACTACTTCTCAAACCTCAGCTGCTGATTCACAGCTTTCTTCTGATTCAACTTCAAATACTGAAAGCTCACTTGCTGATACTACAGGTGGAAATTCGGATACTGCTAAGCAGGCTGCTCAGAATGCTGTTACAAGTCAATATTCAGGTGAACAAATCAACAATACAACTATAAGCAATGAAGATAGCATATGCTATTCTATCGGTGTTGAAACAAACAACGGTGAACATTTATATAGTGTTGCTATCAGCAAAAAAGATAATTCAGTTTTGAACATAGTTCAAATTTATTAATTATCTTTTTACTTCATAATTACATAATCCCCCAAATCTGCTCTACAGTTGGGGGATTTTTCTTCTAATCAAATCAGTTACAAATCTATTGTAATATTAAAATAAATGTGCTATAATTCTAATAGTATATAAATATCAAAAGGAAGTAATAAAATGCCAATAATTATCCCTGATAATTTACCAGCTTTTTCAACATTAGAAAAAGAAAATATATTTGTAATACCTGATGACAGAGCTATTCACCAAGACATCAGACCGCTAAAAATTGCAATACTTAATTTAATGCCAAATAAAATTGTAACAGAAACTCAGCTCCTAAGACTTTTGAGCAATACTCCTCTTCATGTTGAAATTGATTTAATACAAATGGAAAGCCATGTTTCAAAGAATACTTCTAAAGAGCATATGCTAAAATTCTATAAAAACTTTGATGAAGTCAAAAGCAACTTATATGACGGTCTTATTATCACAGGGGCTCCTATTGAACATTTAGAATTTGAAGAAGTGGATTATTGGAAGGAAATTTGTGAAGTATTTGAATGGTCAAAAACAAATGTATTCTCTACAATTCATATTTGTTGGGGTGCACAGGCAGGCTTACATTATCATTACGGTATTCCAAAATATAAGCTTGACAAAAAAATGTTTGGTGTATTCAAACATCATGTTGATTATCCTGAAAGTCTTATTTTAAAGGGTTTCGGGGATGTTTTCCATTGTCCGCATTCACGTCATACAGCTATTCATCGGGAAGATATTGAAAAACAGGAAGACTTAATCATATTAGCAGAATCATATGAAGCCGGTGTACATTTAATCTCGGATAAAGCTGAACGAAATTTCTATATAACAGGTCATTGGGAATATGACAGAGATACGCTAAGTACTGAATATCTGAGAGACTTGGAAAAAGGATTAGATATATCAATGCCGGAAAATTACTATCCTAATAATGACATAAGCCAAGAACCTGCATTCAGCTGGGGCTGTTCTGCAAATCTCCTTTATGCAAACTGGCTTAACTATTGCATTTATCAGCGTACACCTTTTGATTTAAATGAACTATTAAAGAACAGGTAACATAAAAAATACTCGATATGAATTTAACTATCATATCGAGTATTTTTATTAGTTTATAATCAGTTTACCAAGTACGTGAATTAAGCTGCTTAAACTGCGCAACAGTTGGAACATGTGAATTTAATCCACCGTCTACATTAACGATCTGACCTGAAACATATGCACTTTCATCTGATGCTAAATAAACACACATATGACCGATATCTTCAGGGCAACCATAACGGTTTACCATTATATTGCTTGTAAATATATCTTTTACCGGTTGAGGAACATTCTTTTCATTTTCAGGAGTAACAATTAATCCAGGTCTTACGCAGTTACAGCGAATATTCTGTTTTCCGTACTGCAAAGCTGTTGCTTGAGTCAACAAATCAACTCCTGCTTTAGCACAAGCATACGCTGTTGAACCCAGATCGCCGCCGCACGAAGCCATTGAGCCTATATTAATTATAGAGCCACCATTTTCATTCTTCTGCATATATGGGAGAGCACATTTAGTTGCATAGAATGTACCTCTTATATCACTTTGGAAAATATTATCCCACATTTCAAGAGTCAATTCATCAACACGGCCGTCTTTAAGACCAACATTAGCAGCATTATTAACCAAAATATCAAGCTTTCCATATTTTTCAACAGTATCTGCAAACAGTTTATCAATGCTATCAGTATCAGTTATATCCATAAAATGATAAGAAGCCTCTCCACCATCTTTTGTAATATCGTCAACAACTGCCTGACCTTTTTCTTTACGTCGACCGCATACTACTACTTTTGCACCTTCAGCAACAAATAATCTTGCAATTCCAACTCCGATTCCACTTGTAGAACCGGTAACTATTGCAACTTTACCTTTTAACCTATCCATAATAATAAACCTCCTAGGTATTTTAATATTTTACACAAAAGTTTAGCTTAAATTTATATAATTATTATATATCATAATTATAAAAATGTCAAGTATTAATATAAAATTTCATTTATTGATATTTAATGATAAAACAAAGCCTTAGAATAATATTATTTGACCAAATTTTTGCACAAAAAACCATTTTGATGTCATAAAGATTTATTAATATGAACAAATATTAAAAAAAAGCTTGACATTAGATTATTATTGTTGTATAATAATTAAGTAAATACGGGGCGTAACTCAGTTTGGTAGAGTGCTTGGTTTGGGACCAAGATGCCGCAGGTTCAAGTCCTGTCGCCCCGACCAAATAGCTAAAAAACCCCGATTCTACGGGGTTTATTTTTTTCATTCCCGAATTATTCCCGAATTG
>JBJFBR010000240.1:3171-5862 GCA_051888545.1 Oscillospiraceae bacterium | reverse complement strand
ATAGAAATGATTAAACTGACATTAAAGGACGGCAGCATTCGTGAAATTGAAAATGCACAGCCTGCCTGCGAAATCGTAAAAGGCATAGGTATGGGACTTTATAAGGCTGCATGCTGTGTTAAAATTGACGGAGAGGTAAAGGATATCCGTACAGTTATTGACCATGACTGCACATTTGAGGTCCTTACATTTGATTCAAAAGCAGGTAAAGAAACTTTCTGGCATACAGCGTCACATCTTATGGCTCAGGCTGTAAAGAATCTTTACCCTGAGGCAAAGCTTGCAAGAGGTCCTGCTACCGAAACAGGATTTTATTATGATTTTGAAGTTGCAAAGCCATTTGCCCCAGCCGATCTGACAGCTATTGAGGCTGAAATGAAAAGGCTGGCAAAGCAGGGCTGCGAACTTGAAAGATTTGAACTTCCGGTTGATGAAGCTGTAAAGCTTATGGAAGAACGCAATGAAGACTATAAAGTGGAGCTTATTCATAAGCATGACGATAAGGGTGAAAAGCTTTCATTCTATAAGCAGGGTGATTTCGTTGACCTTTGTGCAGGTCCGCATATTATGAGCGTTGCACCTATCAAGGCAGTTAAGCTTCTGTCCTGCACTGGTGCATATTGGGGAAAGGCTGAAGACGGCAAACAGCTTTCAAGAATTTACGGTGTTGCATTCCCTAAAGCATCACTGCTTGATGAACATCTGAAGGCTCTTGAAGAAGCAAAGCTCCGTGACCACAACAAAATTGGTCGTGAGCTTGAATATTTTACAACTGTTGACTATATTGGTCAGGGACTTCCTATTTTGCTGCCAAAGGGTGCAAGAGTTGTTCAGCTTTTGCAGAGATGGGTTGAAGATGTTGAACAGTCAAAGGGCTGTCTGCTCACTAAAACACCGCTTTTTGCAAAAAGAGATTTATATAAGATTTCAGGACATTGGGATCATTATCTTGACGGCATGTTTGTACTCGGAGATCCATATGACGAGGAAAAAGAATGTTTTGCACTCCGTCCCATGACCTGCCCGTTCCAGTATCAGGTATTTTTGAACAAACAGCGTTCATACCGTGAGCTGCCAATGAGACTGACAGAAACATCAACATTGTTCAGAAATGAGGACAGCGGTGAAATGCACGGACTTATCAGAGTTCGTCAGTTTACAATTTCAGAAGGACATTATATTTTGCGTCCTGACCAGCTGGAAGAGGAATTCAAGGGCTGTCTTGAGCTTGCAAAATATTTCCTCGATACTGTGGGACTGTTGGAAAGCTGTACATTCAGATTTTCACAGTGGGATCCTGCAAATCCTGACAACAAGTATGAGGGTACTGCCGAGCAGTGGAATCATGCACAGGCCGCAATGAAGAAAATTCTCGATGACCTGAACGTTGAATATGATATCGGCATTGACGAGGCTGCATTCTATGGTCCGAAGCTTGATATACAGTATAAGAATGTATACGGCAAGGAAGATACTCTTGTAACTATTCAGATTGATATGCTCCTTGCTGAAAAGTTTGGTATGTACTATGTTGATAAGGACGGTCAGAAAAAGCTTCCTTATATTATTCACAGAACTTCTCTTGGCTGTTATGAGCGTACACTTGCATATATGCTTGAAAGATTCAACGGAGTTCTTCCTTTGTGGCTTGCCCCTGAACAGGCAAGAATTCTTCCTATCGGTGAACAGCATGTGGAATATGCAAACAAGATTGCTGAAAAAATGACCGAGCTTGGCATGAGAGTTACTGTTGACAGCAGAGATGAAAACATCGGACCTAAGATCAAGGCATCACGTCTTGAACGTATTCCGTATATGTTTATTATCGGTGACAGAGAAATGGAATCAAACAGCGTAACAGTACGTTCGAGAAAAGAAGGAGAGCTTGGAGCTATTCCGGTTGACGAAGCTATCAATAAGCTTGATGTTGAGATTCGCACAAAATCCAAAAACGAAAAATAATTAGTATGAGCATTGCATCACTAATTGTGGTGCAATGCTTATATTTTTATTGTTAGTAAACCATTTCTATGATTATAGTTGACAAATGATGAAATATATGTTACAATAGTAAACAGAAGGACGTGATCAGATTGACAAATGTAGCATCAAACACAAAGAAAAAAAGCCCGGTTATTTATCTTTGCCTTGCTGGACTTATGGTAGCAATTATGGCGGTGTGCTCCTGGATATCAATTCCGATCGGGCAGGTGCCGGTTACATTGCAGACATTTGCGGTGTTCCTTGCAGTAGGATTGCTTGGAGGTAAATGGGGTACTGTGGCAACATTGGTGTATATTTTGTTGGGTGCAGTGGGAGTTCCGGTTTTTGCGGGATTTTCAGGTGGCTTTGGAGTTATACTTGGTACAACGGGAGGATATATTGTAGGTTTTGTATTTTCGGCACTTGTTATGTGGCTGATTGAAAAATTGTTCGGTAGGAAGCTTGTTGTTACAATTATTTCTATGGTTGTAGGATTGCTGGTTTGCTATGCTGTGGGAACAGTATGGTTTATGGCGGTATATGCTAAAACAACAGGAGCTGTAGGACTGGGAACAGTTCTGGGCTGGTGCGTTGTACCGTTCATTTTGCCTGACGCTGTTAAAATTGCTTTGGCTGCTGTTTTGTCCAACAGACTGAGAAAGCTTATAAAAATATGATTAAACTTCGTCCCCACCATGCCCTGTGTAT
>JBJFBR010000240.1:0-3071 GCA_051888545.1 Oscillospiraceae bacterium | reverse complement strand
ATCTTGACTTTTGATGAATTTTCGGTTATACTATGTATGTAAAAGAGAGTAGCCAACAGATTTTCTGTTTATGTCTGCGTCAAGACGATCAGATGATGATCCGCTTCATAACTAAGTGGCAAGACTTTTATTGAATGATTACAGGGTAATTCTGTGATTTTCAATAAGAGCCTTGCTTTTTTTATATTTGAAAGGATGATGAGGAATGCAAAATGCTTACAAAAAAAGTCTGGAAGAAATTTATTCAGAGGTTGGTTCAACCAGAAAAGGTCTGACCTCGGAACAGGCAATGAAAAATGCCGAGAAGTATGGTAAAAATAAAATATCACAGGGCAAAAAGAAAAGTATACTCAGAATTTTCCTGGAACAGTATAAGGATTTTATGGTTATAATCCTTATTATATCCGCTATAGTTTCTGCATTTATGGGCGACTGGGAAAGCCTGATCGTTATTGTGGCAGTTATAACTATGAATGCCGTGCTGGGTACTGTTCAGACAGTTAAAGCAGAGCAGTCGCTGGAGAATTTGAAAGAACTTTCGTCACCCTGTGCAAAGGTGCTGCGAAACGGTCAGGCTATAGTTATTAATTCAGAAGATGTAGTCGTGGGCGATGTAGCCATTATTGAGGCAGGAGATCAGATTCCCGGTGACGGCAGACTTATAGAATCGGCGTCATTGCAGGTCAATGAAAGTGCACTTACAGGTGAAAGCACAAATGTTGAGAAATATACATCAGAGATTGCTGAGGATAAACCTCTGGCAGAACGTGAGAATATGGTGTATTCAGGAAGCTTTGTTACTTATGGCCGCGGCAAGGTGCTTATAACCGATGTGGGAATGGCTACAGAAGTCGGCAAGATCGCATCGCTTATTCAGAATGCTGAGGAAAGAAAAACTCCTTTGCAGAATTCAATGGATAATTTCGGCAAAAAGCTTTCTGTTGCAATAATTATTCTTTGTGCATTGGTATTTGCTTTGAATATTATCCGTGGCGGAGAAATTATCCACTCGCTTATGTTTGCCATAGCTTTGGCTGTTGCAGCTATACCTGAGGCTCTCAGTTCTATTGTAACTATTGTGCTGTCATTGGGTACACAGAAAATGGCTAAAGAAAATGCCATTATACGAAAGCTCCAGGCTGTTGAAGGCTTAGGCTCTGTGTCTGTTATATGTTCCGATAAGACAGGTACGCTCACTCAGAATAAAATGACCGTCAGACAGATATCTGCAAAGGGAACTGTAATAAAGGCTGAGGATGCAAATGCAGATGATGAAGACGTAAAACTGCTTATAACAGCATCTGTGCTTTGTAATGATTCTCAGTGCAGAGATGGGGTTGAAATCGGTGACCCTACAGAAACAGCATTGGTAAATTATGCTGCGTTGGAATATATGGACTATGAGCAAATGAGAAAAAGCTGTAAGCGTATCAGCGAAGTTCCGTTTGATTCCGACCGAAAGCTAATGTCAACCTTGAATGTGTGCAATGGTGAAAATATAATGTTTACAAAGGGTGCAGCTGATGTTCTGATACACAGAATGAACTGCGGCGATGATGTTAAGAAAGAGATTGCACTCCAGGTTGAAAAATTCGCAAAACAAGGTTTAAGAACATTGTGTTTTGCTTATAAAAAAATAAATGGAAATGAAATAACCGTTGAAGATGAGTGTGATTTGCAATATATCGGTCTGATTGCAATGATGGATCCGCCGAGAATAGAATCTGCCGAAGCTGTTGCTGAATGTAAAAAGGCTGGTATCAAGCCGATTATGATTACAGGTGATCATATTACAACGGCTGCAGCTATTGCTAAGGAAATCGGTATACTTGACGATTTCTCAGAAGCTGTTGAAGGCTGTATTCTGGATGATTATACCGATGAGGAGCTTGTGGACTTTGTAAAGACAAAGTCTGTGTATGCAAGAGTTACACCTGAGCATAAAATCAGAATTGTAAAAGCATGGCAGAAAAATAACTGTATTGTTGCAATGACAGGTGACGGTGTAAACGATGCACCTGCTTTAAAACAGGCTGATGTAGGTGTTGCAATGGGAATTACGGGAACAGAGGTTTCCAAAAATGCCGCAGCTATGGTTCTGGGCGATGATAACTTTGCAACTATAGTTAAGGCTGTTAATAACGGCAGAAATATATATGATAATATTAAAAAGGCTATTCTTTTCCTGCTGTCAGGAAATCTTGCAGGAATTCTGGTTGTATTGTTCTGCTCATTGGCAGGTCTTTCTGTGCCTTTTGAACCGATACATCTGCTGTTTATAAATCTGCTGACAGATTCACTTCCTGCTATAGCCTTGGGACTTGAACCTCATACTAATGACGTTATGAAATATAAGCCGAGAAAAGCCGATGAATCAATTCTTACAAAATCATTCCTGGGCAATATATCCTGGATGGGATTGGTTATAGCTGTTGCAACGGTTATAGCATTTTTCCTTGGCAACTCCTTTGGGGGTGCAGCAGCTGCAAGCACAATGGCTTTTGCAACACTCTGTATGTCAAGACTTTTCCATGGATTCAGCTGTAAATCAAAAGAGCCTGTTATATTCACAAAGAAATTGTTCAGTAATAAATATGGCATAATGGCTTTTGCAGCAGGAATGATTTTGCTGAATATTGTTTTGCTTGTGCCCGGAGTTAAAAGCCTGTTTAAAGTTGCGAAGCTTTCATGGGGAATGTATGGAATGATCTATGTTCTCGCATTTGGTGCAATGCTTGTAATTCAGCTTATAAAACTAATCACCTGCAAAATCAAAGAGAAATAATCAGAAATCAAATAAGACAAAATGAAAGAGCCGTTGCCTTTGCAACAGCTCTTTTTCATTTTATTGATAAATATTGGAGAAAAAATGAGTCATGATATGATTATTGTGAGTTGGTCAGACTACACAAAATTTATTCACATCTAACAATTATTAATATACAATATGCTTGTTACGATATTATTATATAAATATAAATAAAGTGTAAACATTAAGAAATTTTATGAACAATGTTGAAAAAACGGCACTTTAAAATGATATTTCGCACAAATCCATTGTTGATAACTTA
>JBJFBR010000239.1:0-6100 GCA_051888545.1 Oscillospiraceae bacterium | reverse complement strand
GTGTCTTATTAGGGTACTCTTTATTTGCCCTAAAATATATTATACGAGGAGAATGTAATAATATGGAAAATAAATTTTGCCCTTTCATTGGACGTGAATGCATGAAAGAATTATGTGAGTTGTACAATGAAAATGTTAAGGTGTGTATGATTAAAGAAATCCCGGCAGAATTAGACGAGATATGTTTTAACACACGAGAGGAGAGATAACGATGACTGAATTTTTTATGCCGATGATACCGCCTACCGTGACAGCACAGGAACACAAAGTTATGGTGAAAGAAGGCAAACCGATTTTTTACGATACACCTGAAATAAAAAATGCCAAAGAAAAGCTGGTTGCCAATCTTATCAAGTACAAACCTGAACAGGCTTACTTCTGCGGAATAAGGTTAACAGTCAAGTGGTTATTTCCAAAAGGGAAACACAAAGACGGCGAATACAGAATTACAAAACCCGATACAGACAATTTGCAGAAAATGCTCAAAGACTGTATGACTCTTTGCGGATTCTGGAAAGATGATGCACTTGTGGCAAGTGAGATATGTGAAAAGTTCTGGGCTGAACATTCAGGTATTTACATAAATATTGAAGAATTATGACTGAGCGTGAAATAAAACGGAATTTAAACAAGCCTGTATTATTAACAAATCCTAAGCTGTATTTGGAAAAATCTGAATTTATTTTAACCGGCGCAACTATACGCAGAAATGACAGCGGCTTTTACTATCAAGCAGAACTACAGGATATTAATAACAGCAATAGCATTTTGATTTGCAGGCTGGAAGATTTATCAGGAATGGAGTGATATTTAATGACAATGTATAAATGCAGCAAATGCTATCACAAAAAGGTTTGCATTGACGGAGCTAATTACAGGTTCGCTGAGAAATGCAAGAACTACGTTCCAGAAAAAGACGTGCAGGAGGTTAAGCACGGACGGTGGGTAAAAGAGAAAAAAGATGCATTAATCAGTTGGCACTGTTCAGTTTGCGAAAAGTGTTATTATCTTGACGAGCCGAAAGATGCGTTTTATTGCCCACATTGTGGTGCGAGAATGGACGGTGATGAAAATGATTAAATCCATTGTATACACATTATTGATAATTTATATGATTGCTGTATCAGCCTATGCCATTGTTATTACGGTGGCATTGGTGCAGGATTTAAGAGATAAATACAAGAGGCGGAGTCGGAAATGAAAGTATATATTGACAGTGCTAAGATAAGCACCATGATGATGAAGAAAGGATATCACACATTAACGGACCTATGCAATGACGCAGGTATAAAACGTGAATATCTGAGCCAGTCCATGAACAGGCGAGCAAGTCCGGAAATGTCATGGCTGATAGCTGATTTATTGGAATGTGACATCAAGGACCTGTGGAGCGTTGATTGGACTGCAGAAACGAGGCGGAAATTCAGTGGCAGGAAGAAAACAAAAAAAGTCTGAGCTAAGCTGCAAGGACTGCAAGAGATACGGTAGGATGTACGGCTGCCCTGCAAGCAGTAGATTATACATATGCAGCTGCTTCACGAGGAAGGAGATAAGTAATGACCGACAACGAAAAGATACTGGAATTGCTCAGAGATATACTGAGAGGAGAGAGACTTAATGACCATAACGGAGCTTAACGGATACATAAAACGCAAGCAGGAAATCGAGGACATAGAACAGGAACTTAACTGCAATCATTATGCCGCAGATTCTGTTACTACTTGCACACCGCCGTCATATACAGCTCATAACAAACGCATAGAGGGGCATACACATGACAGCAGTACAATTTCATTACTAACACGGTTAAGTACTCTTAAATCGAAGCAGAGAGCCTGTGAGGAATACATCAACAGCATTGAAGATTATCAGACGAGGAAAATGTTTCGGCTGCGATTTATAAAAGGCTTAAACTGGACACAGGTTGCACACAAAGTCGGTGGAAACACAGCGGATAGTTGCAGAATGAAGGTAAAAAGATATTTGCAAAAATTTTAAAGTTGTTCGTTTTGTTCGTTTTAGGTATGCTATAATTTAAACTGGGGATAGTATAAAAACTATTTCATTTTGATGTCTCCTAAAAATAATATTTTGGCATCAGCAGTCGCAAGGCTGCTGTTTTGCTGTATGGTTGCAACAGTGCGGTAGTATTCTGCGGAACTATCGCACTTTAAAATAATAATTTCAAAAAGAGGTGAGGTGATTGCCTAATGAACATAACTTAATACCGATACGAAGCGAGAACGAAGCGAGAGAAAAAGGCTCAAAAGGCGGTAAAAAGTCGGGGGAATCACGCCGCCGTAAAAAGACTATGAAACAGGTAATGGACTTCTTACTATCTCAGCCTGCAAGTACAACGGCTGACTACAGGCTATTAATGGGGCAAGGTATCAATCTTGCTGAGCTGGATGAGGAGTTCGTCAATAATATGTTAGTTGTCAATACAGCATTGTTAAAACGTGCGAAATCAGGCGATGTTGCCGCTATAAAAGAGCTGCGTGACATAATTCAGGAGGATTATTTTGCAAAGGAAAAGCTAAAATTAGAAAAAGAAAAGCTAAAGCTTGAACGAGAAAAAGCCTATCCTGAAAAGCCTGAGCCTAAAGTATATAATGGCATTCCTGCAAATCTTATAGCACCAGCATTTTCACCGGTGCTATTTGATATTGAGGAACACGCTCACTCAGAATATGACTTCCCTGGCGGACGAGGCTCGACTAAATCCTCATTCTGCGGATTAAATGTTGTTGACCTTATTATGAAACACGAAGATATGCATGCTTGCATTCTGAGAGCTGTTGCTAATACCCTTAAAGACAGCGTTTATACTCAAATCTTGTGGGCAATATCTGCTCTGGATCTTGACAGCGAATTTACATGCACAAAGTCCCCTCTTGAAATTACACGGATTTCAACAGGTCAAAAAATATATTTTCGTGGAGCGGATGATCCGAATAAAATCAAATCAATTAAACCACCTTTCGGATATATCGGTATTGTGTGGTTTGAAGAACTTGACCAGTTCGGCGGAGAAGAATCTGTCAGAAAGATTGAGCAGTCAGTAATCAGAGGCGGAGACATTTCTTATAAATTCAAGTCGTTCAATCCGCCGAAGTCGGCTCAGAACTGGGCTAACAAGTACATTAAAATTCCTCGAGAAGATAAACTCGTTACTGAAAGCAATTACCTTACAGTCCCTCAGAAATGGCTTGGGAAGCCTTTCCTTGACGATGCACAATTCCTTAAGGAAACTAATCCGGTCGCCTATGAAAACGAGTATATGGGCGTTGCAAACGGTACTGGCGGCAATGTATTTGATAATGTAGAAATCAGGGAAATTAAAGACGAAGAAATATCGCACTTCGATAATATCTACAACGGTGTTGACTGGGGCTGGTATCCTGACTTGTATGCGTTCGTGCGAGTACAATATATGCCTGCTCAACATACGTTATATATCTGGCAGGAATATACCTGCAACAAGCAAAGCAACAGAAATACAGCAGACAAGCTTATTGAGATTGGTATTACTGCAAATGATTTAATAACTTGTGATTCGGCAGAAAACAAATCTGTCGGCGATTACAGAGCGTATGGACTATGTGCAAGAGCGGCTGAAAAAGGCCCCAGCAGCCGTGAATATTCTTACAAGTGGCTGCAGTCGCTGAAATCCATTGTTATTGATAACAAACGCTGCCCTGTAGCCTGTGAAGAGTTTCTGAATTACGAATATGAAAGAGATAAGGACGGCAATGTTATAAGCGGTTATCCTGACGGGGATGACCATGTTATAGATGCCGTGCGATATGCAACTGAACGCATCTGGAAACGGAGAGGTAAGTAATGAATGTATTCCATAAAGTAAGGGAGTGGATAAGAGGAATGTTTTCCCATAAAGACATAGAAGAAGCATACAAGATAGATACAGCATTAACAGATAATATGATCAACCACATAGATTTGTGGGAATTAATGTACAAAGGCCATGCCAATTGGGTAGATAATAAAGAGGTCCTGTCCCTGAGACTGGAACAAGCTATTGTAAGAGAATTCTCAAATGTAGTTACAAACGAAATGACCGCAAAGGTCTCTAACAAAAAGCTTGACAATATATTTCAAAAGGCAATACAAGACCTTAATATTAATCTTCAGCATGGTCTAGCAAGTGGTGCAATGATTATAAAGCCTTTGGGACCTAACGGAACTGTTCAGTTCGTCCCTCAGTCAGAATTCACTCCAATACAGTATGATGCGACAGGGCGACTGATAAAGGTTATCTTCCCAGAAGTCAAGAAAGTATCTGATGTTGAGTATCTGACAAGACTTGAATATCACGATTTAGATCCGGTAAAAGGTCTGACAATAACAAACAGGGCTTTCCGGAGTTCAACTCCTGATATGCTGGGGAAAGAAATACCGTTGACAGCAGTTCCGGAATGGGCAGAGCTATCACCAAAAGACTACTACCCTGCTATGTTCAGACCTGTGTTCGGGTATTATGTAAATCCGATATGTAACAACATTGACGGTTCTTTCGCAGGAGTATCTATATACGATTGTGCCAAGCAGTTAATACGGCTTGCAGATGTTCAATTCGGACGTTTGGATTGGGAATTTGAATCGGGTGCAAGACGGTTGAATGTGGACGCACAGGCACTTGCTGAAATGGAAAATGGCGGTGTGCAGATGAGCAAGCTGTACAACGGCATTAGCATTGAGGATGCATATCACGAGTTCTCCCCTGCACTGAGGCAGGCAGATTTTATTTCAGGACTAGACGAGTACAAGCGGAACATTGAATTTGCCGTTGGGCTTTCATACGGTGATATCTCAAATCCGCAAAGCATTGAAAAAACTGCAACTGAAATAAGATCAGCTAAGCAGCGTAAGTACAATACCATTTATGCTATTCAGAAAAATCTGAAAGCCTGTCTTGATGACTTGGTTTATGCTATTGCGTTCTACAACGAAATGGCAACGCAGAATTATGAATTTGTGTGCGAATTTAAAGACAGTATTCTTGTTGACGAAGAAACTGAACGGACACAAGACCGTCAGGACGTTGCTATGGGTGCTATGCCATTGTGGGAGTATCGTGCTAAATGGTACGGTGAGGACGAGAATACAGCAAAGACGATGACTACAGACAGCAATTCAGAGGTTGTTGAATAATGCTAAAGCCAAATGAGATTGAAAAAGCGTCAACTATGCTTGATGAGCCAATGAGAGCATTGGAAAATCAAATTATGGAAGATATCGTTCGGCGTATCAAAATTAATGGCGAGATTACTCGTTCTGCTGACTGGCAATTACATAGGCTTTATGAAATGGGAATGTCAAAAGCTGATATTAAACAAGCCCTTAAGGATAACCTTAACTTTGATGATAAAGATATTCTTGAATTGTACAAAAAGGTATATAAGGCTGGATATTCTCACGATGAAGAGATATATCTCAAGAAAGGATTGATGCAGGTACCATTTGAGGATAATATTCCTTTACAGCAAATGATATCAGCAGTAGCTGAGCAGACTGCGAATGAAATTAAGAATATATCTCAGTCTCTTGGATTTGCAGTTAAACAGCTTGACGGAACGCTTAAATTTCAAGATGTGGCTGATTTCTATCAACAGACATTGGATAATTCTATTTTAGGCATAGCGAATGGTGTTATTGATTATAATACAGCTATTAAAAATGCTGTATCAACAATGACGAATTCGGGATTGCGTACCGTTGATTATGCAAGCGGTTGGAGCAACAGAGTGTATGTTGCCGGAAGACGAGCCATAGTGACAGGTATGTCACAGCTTACGGCAAAAGTCAATGAAGACAACGCAAAAGCTTTGAAAACGGAGTATTTTGAGGTTACATGGCATTCTGGGGCACGACCGTCACATCAGGAGTGGCAAGGCAAGGTTTACACAAAGGAACAGCTTGAAACAGTATGCGGATTAGGTACGGTAACAGGCCTTTGCGGAGCGAATTGTTATCACGATTATTACCCCTTTATACCGGGAATTTCGGAGCGTACATATACAGATGAATGAACCATAGTCAATAAAGTGGACAAGTAATTAACAGAAATTTAAGAAGTAGC
>JBJFBR010000238.1:32575-34707 GCA_051888545.1 Oscillospiraceae bacterium | reverse complement strand
GGTATGATGGGTGCTTATACTTTTGTGTTGCGTGGGGGAGTGTTCTGCAATGCACAAACTGCCAACTTTGTTATGATGGCAGTAGAATTCGGCAAGGGGCACTGGCTGAAGGGATGTTATTTTTTTATCCCCGCAGCAGCATATTTTTTAGGAACATTTATTTCTGAAATTGTGCCGAAGCCGGTCAAGCGTTTTGGGCTTCTCAGGTGGGACACCTGTCTTATTGGTATTGAAATGATAGTACTTTTTATAGTGGGCTGGATACCTCTTAGCGTTCCTGATCAGGTGGTGCAGGTAACAATTAATTTTATTGCATCTATGCAGTATAATACCTTTCGTCAGGCTGAGGGAATACCAATGGCTACGACCTTTTGCACAAATCATGTCAGACAGCTTGGCGTCGGTGTTGCAAAATATGTGCGTAAAAAGGACAAGCCTGCCTTGCAAAAGGGTTTAAAACATGGTGCGATGATTGCATTTTTCTTTAGCGGCGGAGTGATTGTATCGCTGCTTACAAGCTATATTGGTGAAAAAGCCATATGGATTGCCATAGCTCCATTAATGTACATATTTATCCAGCTGGCATATGCTGATTTGGTTTCTGAGCATAATCAGCTTGATCAAAAACCTCATGGGCATTAAGTTATATCTTTGTTTTGATTTTCACAGCAGAGATTTTTTATGCAAATCCATAAAAGTATTTGAAATTTCTTTTGATATGTGCTATTATATATATAGTTTGTATATCAGGATACAAGGAGGAAATAATTATGGAAGCTTGGGAACTTATGGAGCAGCGTCATAGTGTAAGACAGTATGAGGACAAACCTATTTCTGATGAAATAATTTCTCAGCTTGAAAACAGCATAGAGAAAATCAATGAAGAGGGTAATCTGCATTTTCAGCTTGTAAAAAATGAACCTAAAGCATTTGATTGTTTTATGGCACACTATGGAAAATTCAGCGGAGTTAAAAATTATATAGCTTTGATTGGACCAAAGTCACAAGATCTTGATAAAAAATGCGGTTATTACGGTGAAAAGCTTGTACTTATGGCTCAGGGACTGGGATTGAATACTTGTTGGGTTGCATCAAGCTATAGTAAAATTCCAAGTGCATTTGTTGTTAATGAAGGTGAAAAGCTTGTTGTAGTTATAGCTATTGGATATGGCAAAACACAGGGCGTACCTCATAAATCAAAAGATGTTCCGGCTGTCAGCAATGTTTCAGCAGAAACTCCAAAATGGTTTGAATCCGGAGTAAGAGCTGCATTGCTTGCACCTACAGCGATGAATCAGCAGAGATTTAAATTTACATATAATAACGGTGATGTATCAGCAAAGGCAGGATTAGGATTATACACCAAGCTGGATTTGGGAATTGCAGTATATCATTTTGAACTTGGTTCAGGAAAAAGATTTATTGATTTTTAGATTGAAAATTATATATTTAAAAGAAAGTGGGGCAGACTCTTTTAAGGAGTCTGTCCCACTTATATATTGGTGTATTGGTAGAAATCACTTTTGTCCGCAAAGCTCTTTGTAAAGACCAATGTAAAGCTGAGCTGATTTTGTCCAGCTGAAGTCTTCTCTGAGTGCTTTGTTTACAAGTCTGCCCCACTTCATGCGGTCATCATAGTAGTATCTTGCTCTTGTGCAAGCGTCAAGCATATCGTGTGCATTGTATGTTTTGAATGTAAAACCGTTTCCGCCGTTTGGATCCCCAGCATCTGTAATGCTGTCACGAAGTCCGCCTGTTTCACGAACAATAGGTATTGTTCCGTATCTTAATGAAATCATCTGTGCAAGGCCGCAAGGCTCACTCTGTGAAGGCATGAGGAACATATCTGCACCTGCATAAATTCTCTTTGAAAGCGGTGGAATAAATCCAATTTCAACTCCAACTCTGTCAGGATAGCGATAGTGCATTTCTCTGAAGAAGTCCTCATAGATTTTTTCTCCGGAACCGAGAATTGTGAACTTGTATCCAAGACGTACAATATCTTCAAAAACATATTTAACAAGGTCGAGGCCTTTGTGAGAAACAAGTCTTGATACAATACCGATAACCGGTTCTTTTCCAGGTGCAAGACCGAATTCTTCAAGCAGTTTTGTTTTGCAGAATCTCTTGCC
>JBJFBR010000238.1:23411-32475 GCA_051888545.1 Oscillospiraceae bacterium | reverse complement strand
TTCCAGGTGCAAGACCGAATTCTTCAAGCAGTTTTGTTTTGCAGAATCTCTTGCCCGATTTATCTTCAGCACTGAAGTTCTTTGGAATATTAGGATCTGTAGCAGGGTTATAAACATTCTGGTCAATGCCGTTTAAGAAGCCTGTGAGCTTGTATTGTTTGCCTGCCAGAGCTCTGTCAAGACCATGTGAATACCAAGGATCAAGAATTTCTCTTGCATAGCTTGGTGATACAGTAGTGATTTTGTCGGAAACCTCAATAGCTGCCTTCATAAAGTTTACATCGCCGTCATATGAAAGCAAATCTGTGTAATAAAGAGGAATACCCATCAGGTCATTGATAAGCTCAAGTCCATACTGTCCCTGATACTGAATGTTGTGAATTGTGAATACAGTTTTGATGTCCTCGTATCCTGATTGGTATCTGTAGAAGATGTCATAGTAGACAGGTACAAGAGCGGTCTGCCAGTCATTGGCATTGATTATCTGCGGCTTGAAGTCAATGTGCTTGATAAGCTCAAGAACAGCACGGGAGAAGAATATAAATCTTTCTGCGTCATCATAAAAACCATAAAGACCGTTTCTTGCAAAATAATATTCATTGTCCAGAAGATAGTATGTAACTCCGTTAACAACGGCTGTGAAAACTCCGCAGTACTGATTTCTCCATGCAACCGGCACGGTGAAATTGGTAACATAAGTAAGCTGGTTTTTAAGTTCTTGTTTAATGGAGCTATAGTAAGGAATTACAACTCTGCAGTCATTTCCTGCTGCATTTATGGCTGCCGGCAGAGAGCCTGCAACGTCAGCCAGACCGCCTGATGCAATAAAAGGCAGCGCTTCACTTGCTGTGTATAAAATGTTCAAAAAATTACCCTCTTTCTTGTTGGATTTATAACTGTGTTTGTTTATTAAACTGATGCACCTTTGCCGACATACATAGGATATTCAGGTGTGCTTGTGAGAATGTGCTGATCTGCAACAACAACATTCTTGTCAGTGATGATATAGTTTACCTCAGCGTTATCACCAACCGTTGTTCCCTGCATAAGAATACAGTTCTTGACCTTTGCACCTTTTCCTACTTTGACACCTCTGAATAAAACAGAGTTTTCAACTTCTCCTTCAATAATACAGCCGTCTGCAATCAGTGAATTGTTTACCTTGCAGTTAAGGTCATATTTTGCCGGAGCATTATCGCTGACTTTTGTATAAATCGGTCTCTTAGGAAGATATAAAAGCTTGGAGTTTTCAGGATTGAGAAGCTCCATATTAGCCTTAAAGTAGCTTGAAAGATTAGTAATCTTGCTGAAATAGTTGCTGTATTCATAAGTCTTGATTTTCAGCTCAGTGCATTTAGCCTGAAGAACATCACGCTCAAAGCTTACAATGCCTCTTGCTGTATCGTCCTTGATAAGGTCAATGAGGAAATCTTTTCTCATTACGAATATGTTAAGGCTTGTTGTGCAGTTGCCGCTGAGATCAGGATTTATAAGAACAGATGTAACATTGTTGTCCTCATCAGTGCTGAGAACTGTGGAATTTTTTATGTCTTCGTTGTAGTATACACCGGTGTGAGTTACAACAGTAATATCAGCACCAGTGTCAATATGCTGCTGAACAATAGGTTTGAAATCCATATTGGTGATAACATCACAGTCAGCCATAACAACATATTCTGAAAGAGAGTGTTTGATGAATCCCATTGCACCGTTGAGTGCTTCGATTCTGCCTCTGTAAAGCTTGCTGTCCACATTTCCGAAAGGAGGAATAATGTAAAGACCGCCTTTCTTTCTGGATAAATCCCATTCTCTTCCTGAACCCAGATGGTCAAGAAGTGACTGATAATTTGATTTGGTGATAACTCCGACTTCTGAAATACCGCTGTTTACCATATTGGAAATCGGAAAATCTATAAGACGATATCTGCCTCCTACAAGTACAGAACCCATAGTTCTTTTAGCGGTAATGTCGCTTATTGTAGTATCGTGCATATTGGCAAAGATAAGGCCCATAACATTGCCCATGTTTACTCCCATGTTAAACCCATCCTTTCCTTAAATATCCTCTGAAATTATGTTTTTAGGTTCAACAACAGAACCTGCTGAAATGTTTAGATTGTGACCTACTACTGCTACTCCCCATGAATCCTTGTCTTCAATGGTTTCAGGACGAGCGCCGATCTGTGCATTTTCGCCGATTACCGAATTTTCACCAACGATAGCATATTCAACCTTTGCACCCTTCTTTACAACACATCCAGGCATAAGAATAGAGTCGTATATAACCGCACCTTCTTCAACGGTTACACCTTCTGAAATCATAGAAAATTCAACTGAACCGTCTATGTTGCAGCCTTCTGTTACCATTGAATTCTGAACATACGCGTTTGAACCTATTCTCTGAGGAGGAAGAACAGGGTTTCTTGAATAAATCTTCCAAGCCGGATCGTAAAGATCAATCGGAATGTTTGGATTGATAAGGTCCATATTAGCTTCCCAGAGTGAATCTATAGTTCCTACGTCTTTCCAGTAGCCGTCAAAGCGGTATGCAACAAGCTTTTCACCTGCTTCTCTCATATCAGGAATAATGTTCTTTCCGAAGTCCTTTGTTGCATTGGGATCATTTTCATTGTCAATAAGATATTTCTTGAGTTTTGACCATGTGAATATGTAAATACCCATTGAAGCAAGTGTTGAACGAGGATGAGCAGGCTTTTCTTCAAAATCGATGATGTTGTCATCATCGTCAGTAATCATAATACCGAATCTTGATGCCTCTTCCTTAGGAACATCGAGCACTGCAATAGTAGCATCAGCACCTTTTTCTTTATGGAAGTTAAGCATTTTATTGTAATCCATTTTATAGATATGGTCGCCCGAAAGTACTGCTACATATTCAGGGTCATATCTTTCAATAAATGGTATGTTCTGATAGATTGCGTTTGCAGTACCTGAATACCAGTCAGCACCTGATGCCTTTTGGTATGGAGGAAGAACATGAACACCGCCGTGAATTCTGTCCAGATCCCAAGGCTGACCGTTTCCAATGTATTCATTAAGAACCAAAGGCTGATACTGTGTCAAAACACCCACAGTGTCTATACCTGAATTAATGCAGTTGGAAAGAGGAAAGTCGATAATGCGGTATTTGCCTCCGAATGGCACAGCAGGCTTTGCAACTGTCTGAGTCAACGCATATAAACGTGAACCCTGTCCGCCTGCAAGCAGCATAGCCACACATTCTTTTTTGTTAAACATTAAATCACCCACCAATATATTTTATTTGCATTTATATAACAGTTAAAACTGTTTATTTACTTACTTTAGCTTTAGAAACAGCTTTTTTCGGTTTGCTTTCCGACTTAGAATTTGTTTTTGCAGTTTTTGCAGCCGGTTTTGCTGCTTTTACAGAAGTTGCAGTCTTTTTATCTGAAGCTTTTGCTTTAGAAGTTTTTGACTTTGGCTTTGAGCTCTTTTTCTTTGCAACAGATTTCTTTACAGTAAAGTACATAGCTGAAAAAGCAGGAATATCAATGCAGATTGAATTGTCAAAACCGTGCATTGGTACAGGCTTGGATTTTACCTTGCCGTTTATAACACCTGTACCGTCAGGCGAAGTTGAGTTGAAAACCTCCGTGTATTCACCTTTGTATGGTACTCCAAAGCAATATGAAGTTCTGCCCACAGGTACAAAGTTGCATACGATTATAATTTCATTTCCGCTTCGGTCAAATCTGCGGAATACGATAATGCTTTGCTTGTAGTCATCATTTGAGATCCAGCTGAAACCTTCCCATGAAAAATCATTTTCCCAGAACTGCGGGTGGTCAAGGTAGAAGTGATTGAGATTTTTAACATACTTCTGGAAATCTCTGTGGTTCTCGAATTCGTCAATCATAAACCATTCCAGCGGATTTTCAAAATCCCACTCTCTGAATTGTGCAAACTCTGAGCCCATAAATAATAGTTTCTTGCCCGGATGCGCCATCATATAAGCCATAAAAAGTCTTACCTGAGCAAATTTCTGATCCGGCTGACCGAACATTTTGTTTACAAGGGAAGCTTTTCCGTGAACTACCTCATCGTGAGAGATTGGGAGAATAAAGTTCTCTGAAAATGCGTAGAAGAATGAGAATGTGAGCATATCGTGGTGGAAAGCTCTGTGAATAGGGTCCATAGACATATATTCCAGCATATCATTCATCCAGCCCATGTTCCACTTAAAGTTGAATCCCAGTCCTCCGACATCTGTTGGCTTTGTGACCATTGGCCATGCAGTTGATTCTTCTGCAATCATAAGTGCCTGGGGATGACGGGCAAATACAGCCTGGTTAAGCTCCTGCAAAAATGATATAGCTTCAAGATTATGGTTTCCGCCGTCTTTGTTTGGAATCCATTCACCGTCACGTCTGTCATAATCGAGATAAAGCATAGATGCAACAGCGTCAACACGAAGTCCGTCAATATGGAATTTGTCCAGCCAGTATAAAGCATTAGATATGAGGAAGGATCTTACCTCAGGCTTTGAGTAATCGAATACCTTTGTTCCCCATGCGTAATGTTCGCCCTTTTTAGGATCGGCGTATTCATATGTAGGACCACCGTCAAATTCGTATAATCCTGCCTCATCTTTAGGAAAATGAGCAGGTACCCAGTCGAGAATAACATAAATTCCTGCGTTGTGGAACATATCTATCATCTGCATAAAGTCTGCAGGGGTTCCAAAACGTGATGTAGGTGCATAGTAGCCGATAGACTGATAACCCCATGAACCCTCAAAAGGATATTCAGCCAAAGGCATAAACTCAATGTGGGTGTAGCCCATATCCTTCAGATAAGGAATAATTTCCTTGGCAAAATCAATATATCCCATGCGTTCTTTCCATGAGTTTATATGTACTTCATATATGTTCATAGGACTGTCATATATGTTTGTTTCCGCTTTTTTCTTCAGCCATTCATCATCAGTCCATTTGTGACAGTTTTCAATGGGGTAAACCTTTGATGCAGTTCCCGGTGCATTTTCCATATGTGTTCCGTATGGGTCTGCTTTCATATGAAGTTTCTTGTCACAGCCTGCAACAGCAAATTTGTATGAGTCAAAAGTTTTAAGATTTGGAACAAAAGCTTCCCAAACCTCTGTATCTGCAATTTTCTCCATAGGATTAGCGTCAGCGTTCCAGTCGTTGAAATCACCCACAACTGATACAGAAGAGGCATTTTTAGCCCATACTCTGAAATAGTATCCGTCATTTCCGTTGAAATTTCCGCTGTGGCATCCGAGAAAATCATATATCATATAATTTTTGCCCTGATGAAAGAGGTGAAGAGGCAAAGTATATTCTTCAGGAATTTTTTTCATATTAAACCTCCTAATATAAGCGTATTTAACTGTGTAAAATATCTAAATACATAATATATTACAATTATATTTTATACTATTTTGTCTAATTTTTCAAGGGGGAAAAGGCTCTTTCTCAATATCTCACAGTTTTTGTCCAAATATTTGTATAATCTACACAAAAACGCATAAAAAAGATTAAATCTATATTAATTTCATCTAAAATTCATCTGCTTTTTTTACTTTTATAACAATTAAAGTGATGTCGTCATGGCGTTTGTTCTGGGAGTTTTCTGTGGCTTTTTCACCCAGATACAGTGCCAGATCATTGGCATTCGCCTGAGGATTGTGACTTAAAGCGTCAGATATATTTTTTATGGTACTTTCATCGGTACCGTCAGAACACATTATGATTATGTCTTCGTAAAAAATTTTAAAATTTGAAATATCGGGAATACAGTTGTTAAGAATTCCTGCAGGAAAAGCTTTTCCGACAATGTTGATAAGGTTGCCGTCACGGTATAAATATGAAGGCGCAGCACCCGACTTCAGTATTTCTGCGGTACCTCCGCAAAGGTCGAATTTCAGTAAATCCAGAGTAGCAAAAGATTCGTCCCATCCCTTTACGCAAAGCATAGAATTAATCATTCTGTGAGCTGTGGTCATTGACGCACCTGTTTTCAGAAGTCTTTTGATTATGTTAACGGTGAACATTGAGTCGAGCCTTGCGGGTTTTCCTGTGCCCATTCCATCAGAAAGAATTATGTATTTCTCATCATTGCTTAAACTCAGCGAGCCAATGTAGTCGCCTGAAAGCTCATTGTCCTGGGATGATGCCTGAAAGCTGCCAATTTCGATTTCATAGGAAGGCTGAAGCGTAAAGAAAATCCGTGTAAGACCGTCAGCTCTTGTAATTGTAGGAATACCAAAGTCACAGTCGGCAATAGCACTGATTTTTGCAGTCATTTTTACAATGTCCCCGACAAATTCGGAGGTTATAAAAACTTCTGTACAAATGTTTCGGTTGACCTCTTTGTATACGCAGACCTTAGCGTTGGGGTATCCAAGACGGTCGAAATAGTCACGCACCTGAGAGGATAAATTGGCGTCAATGGTGCGAACCTGTCCTACACGATAAGACAGATCTCCAAGCATATCTTCAATAGAGCATAGCTGTTCCCCCAGCATTTCACGCATTTCTTTGATTTTCACATTGCGTGCAATCTCGTTTATCTGTTCTTTGTAAAGCTCATTAAAATTGTTTTCTATATCGTCAGGACGTATGCAAAGGGGAAGATTTTGTTTTATGTCACGTAAACTCAGGCAGTTGCTTGATTCTACAATCTTTTCAAGGGCACAGAATGATTTCATAGTATTTGATTCTTCTGATTTCCAACAGCCTGTGTACATAGGGCAGTCGCCGCAAACTGATAAGCATACACGTTTTTTCAGGTCGGATTTTTTTGTCTTTCTTTCAATGGCATTGGATATAAGGGATAGCTGACTTCGGATATCAGATAAGGTTTTTGACGCAAAATTAAGACGTGAACAAGCCGTCTGTCCTACAAGGTCTACGGAATTTCTTGCTCCGATAATTCTTCCGCTGATTTTTTTGATAAACGAATCCGGTACAGCCACAAAAATTGCACAGCCTATGAGCATATCAGCAAACATAAAAAATGTGTCGCTGTTGATTCCAATGGCGGCAAGGCTTATAAATGAAACTCCCAGAAATGATACAATAGTCGCAAGTGTTCCGTATTGTATGAAAGCTCCGCATATAAGTCCCGATGTTGCCAGTAAAAGACTGTTTTTAGCCATTGACGGACTGCATAATAAAATTCCGCAGGTGGTTATTGCACCCATTACAGCACCGCCTGCATTCCGATATTTTCTTACACCGCATAAAACTGCAAAACAGCCTAACGCACGCCCTATGTTTATGGCAGGTATAGGCAGGGAACACAAAGTTGAAATTATGGCTATGTATATGACTGCACCGTAAACGCCGTTTACACCGCTTAGCTCAACTACTCCTTCATAGTCACGTCTGTATAAAATCGTTTTGGATATAAAGACTACAGCACCGCAGAATAAAGAGTTTATGATTGACATTGCAATAGTGTATCCGCTTGCACCTGTGGCAATGTCAATAACTCCGCTGAAAAGTATAAGTATTCCTGCTGTGAGTACTGCGGAAAAACCGGGCTTTTCAGTATATTTTCTTTCCGAGAGTATTCCTCTTACCAAACCTATTACCATCATTGACGCAAGCTGAGCTGCACCGTTTACCCAGCTTCCCTGAATGAGATATGATAATGCCGAGCCCAGAAAAGCAGGGATAAAGTTAAATCCTGAAATTACCGATACAGCCACATTCATTGCCGATGAGTAACCCAGTATCTTTCCAAAAGACGCAATGAAAGCAGCTGTTGCCGATAACAGCCATAGCAGCCATATGTCACTGACCTTTTCCGTATTAATTTTTAAACGTTCCTTTACTTTTAACATAAAAAATCACCGCACTTATAATAATCTAAGATTATTTTATCAAAGTGCGGTGTGATATTTTGTCAAAACCGGTTTGTCCGCATAAAAAAAGCACAATTATTAGCAAAGCTTTCCTAAAGCGTTAGCAAAACCTATAAATTCTTCCATAGTCAGCTGTTCGGGACGTACTGAAATATTAAGCCCTGCATTTTCTATGGCTTTGTTGACCGTTGATTTTTCTATTTCGAAAGCTGATGAAACAGAGTTTGCAAGGGTTTTTCTCCGCTGCGAAAAAGCACCTCTTACTGCCTTGAAGAAAAATTCCTCGTCGTCAACTCCGTCAGGAGTTTTGTCTTTTATGTCGAACCTTACAACACAGCTGTCAACATTAGGAGCAGGCATAAAGCTTCCTCTTGAAACATTGAATAGAATTTTCGGCTGAGAAAAATAGTTCACCGCAACAGTAACGGCACCCATTTCTCTTGTAGCCATTTTTGCGCAAAGGCGAACGCCGGCCTCTTTCTGCACCATAACCGTAATGGATTTTATAGGCAGTCTTTGTTCAAGCAGTGACATTATTATAGGTGATGTCAGATAGTAGGGAAGATTGGCACATACAGCTACATCCAGCCCCTGAAATTCTTCTTGTATAAGCTTGTGCAGGTCTACCTTCATAACATCTTGATTAATGATTTTTATGTTGTCAAAGTCAGACAATGTTTCTGCAAGTACAGGCATAAGCCTGTCATCAATTTCAATGGCAACCACTTTGTCGGCACGCTGGGCAAGCTCCTGGGTGAGAACTCCGATTCCTGTACCTATTTCAATTATTCCAAAACCTTTTTTTGCATTTCCCATTTCTGCAATTTTCGGGCATACACTGGGGTTTACAAGAAAATTCTGTCCCAGATTTTTTGAAAAGGTAAAATTATGTCTTTCAAGAATGTCTTTGATTACTCCGATATTTGAAAGCTGTTTCATAGTTCACCACCTAAAAGACAATTATATGATAAATAATAAAAATCGCAACGGTGCAGGAGTATGCCCCTGCCGTCCGGCAGGACTATTGACGGAGATAAACGCCGTTTTCTTCGATATAGTCCTCCATGTCCTCTTTGTATTCAAGCTCTAGAGGATCATCAGGAATTGCTTTGAGAGCACGCTGGCCAATGTCCTTGCGGTAGTGCTCACCTTCAAAGCTGATTTTTTCAACAGCTTCGTATGACTTGTCCA
>JBJFBR010000238.1:17647-23311 GCA_051888545.1 Oscillospiraceae bacterium | reverse complement strand
CGGTAGTGCTCACCTTCAAAGCTGATTTTTTCAACAGCTTCGTATGACTTGTCCAAAGCACCTTGCAATGTGTAAGCATTGCAGGTAACGCCGAGAACTCGTCCGCCGTTTGTGTAGAATTTTCCGTTTTCATATTTTGTGCCGGCATGGTAAACAAAAGCACCGTCGACCTGTCCTTTGTCGTCCATACCCTTCATTTCAATGCCTTTTTTGTATTTGACAGGATATCCGCCGCTTGCCATTACAACACATGTGCAATAGCCTGACTTCCATTTAATGCTGACATCTGAAAGTGTGTGATTGTAAACTGCTTCAAAGATCTCGCAAAGGTCGCCGTCAAGCATAGGAAGTACTACCTGAGTTTCAGGGTCGCCGAAACGGCAGTTGTATTCAATAACCTTTGGACCATTTGGAGTCAGCATAAGACCAAAGTATAAACAGCCTTCAAAGGTTCTGCCTTCTGCGTTCATAGCGTTTATTGTGGGCAGGAATATTGTCTCCATACATTCTTTTGCAATTTCATCAGTGTAGTAAGGGTTAGGAGCAACTGTTCCCATTCCTCCTGTGTTAAGTCCCTTGTCACCGTCTAAAGCTCTCTTGTGGTCCATTGATGATATCATCGGAACAACTGTTTTACCGTCGGTAAAGCTTAGTACCGAAACTTCAGGACCTGTGAGATATTCTTCAATTACAACGGTGGCGCTGCTGTCACCGAACTGGTGCTCGTCAATCATTGAGTGTATAGCGTCAACAGCCTCCTGCTCACTTTGCGCAAGGATAACTCCTTTGCCTAAAGCAAGTCCGTCTGCTTTGATTACAGTAGGATAAGTGTTCTGTTCTTTTACATATTTTATAGCTGATTCGCTGTCGGAAAATACTTCATATTTTGCAGTAGGAATGTTGTATTTTTTCATAAGCTCTTTGGAGAACACCTTTGAGCCTTCAATTATAGCTGCATTCTTCTTTGGACCGAAGGTCATAAAGCCCTCTGCCTGCATAGCGTCTACCATGCCAAGCACCAATGGATCATCAGGAGCAACTACAACCATGTCAGGTTTAAGCTTTTTTGCCAAAGCAACCATGCCCTTAATGTCAGTAGCTGAAACATCAAAGCATTCTGCATAGCGTGAAATCCCGCCGTTTCCCGGTGCACAGTAAAGCTTGTTGACCTTAGGGGACTGAACCAGTTTCATAATGATTGCGTGTTCACGTCCGCCTCCGCCTACAACTAATATGTTCATATGAAAACCTCCTTTTCAAGATTCTTGTATCTTTTATAAATTCTTGTTGACAAATCAAATTTTCCGTGTTATCATTAATAATAGAGAACAAATGTTCGGAAATGTCTAAACTAAAATCCGGGCTTTGTGACCGCCGTCGGACAATGCATGTTTATCACACCTTTTTCCCAAACGGCGCAATGGTGCAGGTGTATGCACCTGATTAGTGGTGGAAAAGTCTGATTCCTGTGAATGCCATAGCCATGTCGTATTTGTTGCAGGTCATAATAACGTGATCGTCACGAATTGAGCCGCCCGGCTCGGCAATGTATTTTACGCCGCTTTTTCTTGCTCTTTCAATGTTGTCGCCGAATGGAAAGAATGCGTCAGAGCCGAGACAAACGTCAGTGTTCTTTGCAATCCATTCTTTCTTTTCCTCGGCTGTGAGAACTTCCGGCTTGACTTTGAATGTATTCTGCCATACGCCTTCTGCAAGAACGTCATCGTGTTCGTCAGAAATATAAACATCAATGGCATTGTCTCTGTCCGGTCTGCGGATGTTGTCAACAAACTGGAGAGCCAGAACCTTTGGATGCTGTCTCAGCCACCAGATGTCAGCCTTGTTTCCTGCAAGTCTTGTGCAGTGGATTCTTGACTGCTGACCGGCACCTATACCGATTGCCTGACCGTTTTTAACATAGCATACGCTGTTTGACTGTGTGTATTTCAATGTGATAAGTGAAATAAGAAGGTCTTCCTTCTTGTCCTGAGGAATGTCTTTGTTTTCAGTAACAATGTTTGCAAGAAGTTCCTCGTTGATTGGAAGCTCATTTCTGCCTTGCTCAAAAGTAACGCCGAAAACCTGCTTGCGTTCAACAGGTGCAGGAACATAGTTTTCATCTATCTGAATAATGTTGTATGTGCCTTTTCTCTTTGACTTGAGGATTTCAAGAGCCTCGTCAGTGTATCCCGGAGCAATAATTCCGTCGGAAACCTCACGCTTTATCATTGTTGCTGTGCAGGCGTCGCATACATCTGAAAGTGCAATAAAATCACCGTAGGACGACATTCTGTCAGCACCTCTTGCTCTTGCATAGGCACAAGCAAGAGGAGAAAGTTCACCAAGGTCATCAACGAAATAGATTTTTGCTTCTGTTTCGGTAAGAGGTCTGCCTATTGCAGCACCGGCAGGAGAAACGTGCTTGAATGATGTTGCCGCAGGAAGTCCTGTTGCTTTTTTTAGTTCACGAACAAGCTGCCAGCCGTTGAAAGCGTCAAGAAGATTGATGTATCCGGGCTTGCCGTTTAAAACTGTGATAGGAAGTTCGCTGTCGTCTTCCATAAAAACTCGTGACGGCTTTTGATTTGGATTGCAGCCGTATTTTAAAAGCATTTCATTTGCCATTGTTTTTACCTCCGATTTATTTAGAATATTTGTTTACGATTTTAGATTCAGCTTTGCCTGTGGCAATATCTATGTATCTTACAAATAGTGAAACCTTGTTGTCAGCGTTGAGACTATCCCAAAGCCTGCTTGTGAATTCTTCCATATCGTTTGGAATGGCAATTTTCTTTGGTTCACCCTCAAAGCTTGGAAGTGGATTTCCGTCACCCATGTAAGTGTGAATGAAATGTCCAACACCGTTGATTGGATTTGTGTATGTGAAAGTAAATCTTTCACAGCAGTCGGGATTTCCGTCTGCAGATTTCAAAATGGACATTGCGTAGTTGTATGTGCCGTTTTCAACGTGCATAATTCCTGAAATGCGAGGAGTGTAATTTGGTGCGTCGTCTTCGTATTCACGGGTACGGAGTGACTGCTCAAAAGTCTGCTGCTTGTCCATAAGTTCATAAATAGTATCGGTCTGGTCACCGTTTGTAACAATGGTTTTGTTTCCCAGAACACGAACAGGGGAATAGATGATCAGATGCGGGTCAGAAAGCTTGCTTGGGTCAGCAGCCTCTGTTTTAATGCCGTCATCAGTTTCGGTAAAAACTCTGTTTCTTGAATTTACGCTTCTGCCCATTATAAAATATGCTGTAACAGCTTTTTTTCCGTCCTCTGATTTTCCGATTATAATTCCACGTCCGGGATAGGAATTATTTTTAAGCTCTTCATAAATATCAATAGTTTTCATGTCTTACCTCCATGTCAAAATGTCAGCTGTATTATTATAAAACTGAAAATTTTTTGATTATTGGTCTTCTTCCAAATCTATATAAGCCTTGCCGTCTTTTATGCTGATTCTGTCTTCACAGAAAAGTGAAACAGCTTTTGGCAGCAGCTTCCATTCAATGTTTTCCATAATTCGTCTTTGCAAAGTTTCAGGAGTGTCATTGTTTTCAACATCTACAGCACCCTGCAAAATAATAGCACCTGCATCGGCTTTTTCATTTACAAAGTGTATGGTTGCACCTGAAACCTTGACTCCGTATTCAAGGGCTTTTTCGTGTACTTTTAAACCATAAAAGCCTTCTCCGCAGAATGACGGGATAAGTGCAGGGTGAACGTTGATAATTTTGTAAGGATAAGCCTTTGTGACAATTTCGTCCAGAATTATCATAAAGCCTGCCAGCACTACAAGGTCTGCTTTTTGTTTGTTAAGCTCATCTAAAATAGCCTTGCTGTAGATCAGCTTGTCCGGATATTCTTTCCTTGGAATAACAACAGAAGGAATGTTGGCTTTTTCAGCTCGTTCAAGGGCATAAGCGTCAGGTTTAGAAGATATAACGCAGGTGATTTTGCCGTTTTTTATCTCTCCGCGCTTTTCTGCATCAATAAGTGCCTGAAGATTTGTCCCTCCTCCGGAAACAAGGACTACTATATTTTTCATACCGTTCACCTCAGATTTAATATATTAATAAGGCGAACACATAGGTTCGCCGAAATCAGCAGATAATTACGCCTTCGTCGCCTTCAACCAATTCACCGAGAACATAAGCTTCTTCTCCGGTAGCATTGATTGCTTCAACGGCTTTGTCTGCATCATTTTTGTCAACAACAACTGTCATTCCAACACCCATATTGAATGTGTTGAACATATCTCTTTCAGGTATTTTGCCTGTCTTTGCAATAATATCAAAGATAGGAAGAACCTGAACTGCATTTCTTTCAATTTTCGCAGTGATTCCCTTAGGAAGTGAACGTGGAATATTTTCATAGAATCCACCGCCTGTGATATGAGAGATTGACTTGACGTTAACGTTGTCAAGCAAATTCATTACAGCCTTAACATAAATTTTTGTAGGTGTAAGCAAAACATTTCCCAGAGTTGTGCCAAGGTCGCTGTAGTGTCTTGCAAGATTTGATTCATTAACAGCAAAAACCTTTCTTACAAGAGAGAAACCGTTTGAATGAACACCGCTTGATTTAATACCGATCATAATATCTCCCGGTTTCTGAGTATCAGGCTTTAAAATTTTGTCCTTGTCAACAACACCAACAGAAAAACCTGCAAGGTCATATTCATCTTCAGGATAAAAGCCTGGCATTTCAGCAGTTTCTCCGCCGATAAGAGCACAGCCTGACTGAATACATCCTTCGGCAACGCCTGAAACTATATCTGCAACCTTTTCAGGAACATTTTTTCCCACAGCTATGTAGTCAAGGAAAAACTGAGGCTTTGCACCGCAGCAGATAATATCGTTTACGCACATAGCTACGCAGTCAATACCTACTGTGTTATGCTTGTTCATAATAAATGCAATTTTAAGCTTTGTTCCGACGCCGTCAGTACCTGAAACAAGTACAGGCTTTTTGATATTTGTCATATCAAGTTCATAAAGACCGCCAAAGCCTCCTATTCCGCTGAGAACACCGCTGGTCATAGTTTTTGCAACATGCTGTTTCATAAGTTCAACAGCCTTGTAGCCTGCAGTAACGTCAACTCCTGCGTCTTTATAGCTGTTAGAGAAACTGTTTGTATTCATATTCATTTCCTTTCTATTTTTTATTTTCAGAAATCTTATATTCAAATTTGTCCTTAGGCAAGTCCTTAGGAACTTCAATAGGATATTCTTCATTAAAGCAGCCTACGCAGAAATCACAGTCGGAATTTCCTGCAAGCTTTTTAACGCTGTCAACAGAAAGATATCCTAGGCTGTCTGCTCCTATAAGCTTACAGATTTCGGGAATGGTCATCTGGCAGGCTATAAGATTTTCCTTGCTGTCAATATCCGTTCCGAAATAGCATGGTGCAACAAACGGAGGACTTGAAATTCTGACGTGTACTTCAGCTGCTCCTGCATCACGCAAAAGCTTTACAATTCTGCCTGAGGTTGTACCGCGGACGATACTGTCGTCAATCATTACAACTCTTTTTCCCTTGACAGTATTTACAACTGCATTAAGCTTTATTTTTACGGAATTAGTTCTTTCAGTCTGGGTTGGCTGAATGAATGTTCTGCCGATATATCTGTTTTTTATAAATCCGATACCGTATGG
>JBJFBR010000238.1:13755-17547 GCA_051888545.1 Oscillospiraceae bacterium | reverse complement strand
CCTTTAATACGGTACATTGCCTGCTCAACAGCCTTCTGAATTGAAGGAGCTTTAAGACGTTCTTCGGTTATAGTGTATGAAATAACCTCACTGTCACTGGTGGTATGGAAAATCATACCCTTGTTTTCAAATTCTTCTCTCAAGGCTCTTGCATTGGTAATATTTCCGTTATGAGCAATAGCCATAGGTCCTTTTATATGACGTACTACCAACGGCTGAGCATTTATCACATTATTGTTGCCGGTGGTTGAATATCTGACATGACCTACTGCCATATTTCCCATACCAAGTTTTTCAAGAGTTTCCTTATCAAAAACCTGATTTACAAGGCCTAAGTCCTTATGAGCTGTGAAAACTCCGTCATCGTTTACAACAATTCCACAGCTTTCCTGACCTCTGTGCTGAAGAGCATAAAGAGCAACATAAGTCTGTGCGGCAACATCCTGGGTACTGTTCATGTATATTCCGAAAACACCACATTCTTCATGGGGCTTATTATTCAAATGAATCATTCCTTTCCACTCGGCAATAGCTGCGAGATTATCTTTGAGCAAGCTTTTGTATCTGAAATTTTATTAATTAGTCAATGCCCAATCTTTTCATCATTTCCTGATAAGCTTCTTCAACACCGCCCATATCTCTGCGGAATCTATCCTTATCAAGTTTTTCGTGAGTTGTTGAATCCCAGAAACGGCAGGTATCAGGTGAAATTTCATCAGCAAGAATGATTTTTCCGTGATATCTTCCGAACTCAATTTTAAAGTCAATGAGGTCAACATTCTTTTCTTTGAAGAACTTAACCATAAAGTCATTTACCATAAATGCATACTTTGTAATGTCATCTATTTCTTCTTTTGTTGCAAGACCGAGGCCGAGAGCATAGTAATCATTTATGAATGGGTCGCCCAGGTCGTCATTCTTATAGCTGAATTCCAGTGTAGGCTGTTTAAGCTTTGTGCCTTCAGGAATACCAAGCTTCTTTGAAAAGCTGCCTGCTGCAACATTTCTTACGATAACTTCCAAAGGAACGATTTCTACTTTTTTAACAATTGTTTCTCTGTCGCTTATTTCTTCGACAAGGTGAGTAGGAACGCCTTCTTTTTCAAGGAGCTTGAACATAAAGTTGGTCATTCTGTTGTTGATAACGCCTTTTCCTGAAATTGTGCCTTTCTTTTCTCCGTTGAAAGCTGTTGCATCGTCCTTATAGTCAACGATTACAAGGTCAGGGACATTTGTTGCGAATACTTTTTTTGCTTTTCCTTCATAGAGCTGTTCTGTCTTAACTACGTTTGCCATTTTAAATTCCTCCATATTTTTATTATTGAAAATTAAAGTGATTCAATTTCTTTCTGCAATTTTTCGTTCTTAGCGATAACGTCGTCGATCATATCCTTTTTAGCCTGTTCAAGCTTTTCAGCCAATGTATCATCTGAAAGAGCGAGCATCTGAATTGCAAGAATGGCTGCATTTTTAGCACCGTTAACTGCTACTGTTGCCACAGGGATTCCTGAAGGCATCTGAACTGTTGCCAGAAGTGCGTCAAGTCCTTCAAAGGTTGATTTGATTGGAATACCGATAACAGGAAGTGTTGTATGGCCTGCAATTACTCCTGCAAGGTGTGCTGCCATACCTGCTGCACAGATAATTACTCCGAAACCGTTTTCCTTTGCGTGTGCTGCAAAATCGGCTGCAAGCTCAGGTGTTCTGTGTGCTGACATTACCTTACATTCAAAAGGAACCCCATAATTTTTCAGTTCAGCAAGTGCTGATTTTACAACCGGAAAATCGCTGTCCGAGCCCATTATAACTGCTACTTTTTTCATAAATATGACCGTCCTTTCTGAGTCTGAAAGATTTTTTACCATTAACCTCTGCAAATATGTTTCAACAAAAAAACTGCAACTATAGCGTTGCAGTTAAACTTATGGTTATACTATTTTTATTGCAGAATAACAAAAACAAAGGGAAGATGTCACAAATCCCTCATCTGACCCGATTTTATTCAAAAATGCAATTTGACCAAATGGGCTGCGGTTCATTTGTATTCCTCCGATTCTGTTTTTGAAAAGTATATTTTAATACATCTGAATTTAAAATTGAGAAGTTACCATATACTATTTTACTATAAATACCGAAAAATTTCAACACCGAAGGATATAAATTTTCTTTTAAGATTTAAGTCTTTTATTGTATATATTGTATAGAGTGAAATATTTTACATCTGCTGATTGTTGGCAATATGATTTACCAGTTCCTGCATTTCATGCTTGGAATGAACGCTATGAGCCTGATTTATAATCTGCTGTTTTTGTGCGGTGCTGAGGTGAGAATAATTATCCATCGCTTTCTGATTCATACACATTGCCATGCCAAGACCCATGGGCATTTCTATATTCTGATTTTGCATAATACCTATCCTTTCAAGTAAGATAGATATATTATTCTCGGATTCTGCAACAATATACAAAGAAATCTTAAAATATATTTATGTGAAATAAAAACTGTCTGCAGAGGAGGGTATTCCCTACAGACAGTTTAATATAAGATTAATATGCCATTGTGCTGAGCAATGAGCTATTCGGTACGCAAAGCAGTTACAGGGTCTTTCTTTGCGGCAATTTTTGATGGGAACAAGCCTGCAATCAATGTAAGTGCCATACTTATAGCTACAAGAATTATTGCACCCATGGTTGGTATCTGAGCACGCATTGGTATATCTGTTATGTGTCTTATAATTGCATTTATCGGAATGGTCAGCAGGTATGAAATTCCTACACCGAGAAGTCCTGAGGTCAGACCGATGATAAGAGTTTCAGCATTGAATACTCGTGAAATATCTCGTTTTGAAGCACCGATACTTCTGAGTATACCAATTTCCTTGGTTCTTTCCAGAACTGAGATATAGGTTATAATACCAATCATTATTGAAGATACAACAAGGGATATTGCAACAAATGCAATCAGGATATATCCGATAGCATTGATTATTGTTGTAACTGATGACATCATAATGCCTATCATATCGCTGTATTCAATCTTGTCGGCATCTTCACTCTGATCATTATACTTATCAATTATATCGGTAATATGATCTTTTGATGCAAAATCCTTTGGATAAATCTTGACAGTTGAAGGTTTTGACTCATTGGCTACACCCATAATTTCAAGATTATCTTCATAAGTTGCATCTGAAACAGTCTTTTTGGCTTGTGTTTCAGAGGAGTTATTTTGCTGTGAGGACTCTTTTTGCATTTGCTGCAAAAGTGCAAGCTGTTCATCTGTGAGCGTCTGCATATATTTTTTCTGAGTATCTGTCATCTTGCTGGGGTCAATAGTATTTGTGTTTGTTGCAGCCTGTGTTTTCTGCTGCTGTTCGACCTGTTCCTGCTGCTGTGCAGAAGAGGTTATACTTGACTTTACAACATTGACGTCTTTGTCTTCCAAATCTTTATCTGTAGCAAATTTAAGTCCTGTGAAGATATCGGTATCCTTATGTTCTTCCTGATAGGCAACCATATCACTTTTTTCAACCTTGTTCATAACATAGGTCATAAGGTCGTGACGATAAGCAACGGCACCTTGGATTGATGTGGCTGAGGCATCTTCGTTTGGTCTTAAAATACCTACAACTTTAAGTTCTGTACCATTTTCAATGGCTTTTTTCATAAAGTCTTCATCTTCGGACATGTCAATCCATTTGTTTCCGTCCTTTTTATATCTGTCAGTAGGCAAAACCACCTTGAATTTAAGATTGAGAAGTTCATCATAGGTGAAAGTCTGCTTATCGTTATT
>JBJFBR010000238.1:6429-13655 GCA_051888545.1 Oscillospiraceae bacterium | reverse complement strand
TAGTTGGAAAGTGTATCCTCCTGTACCTGGTCAATATACAGCTGGACACCTGTGGACAATGACAAAATAAGTGCAATTCCTATAATGCCGATTGAGCCTGCAAAGGAAGTAAGGAATGTTCTTGCCTTTTTTGTGAGCAGGTTATTGCAGCTGAGTGACAATGCTGTAAAGAAAGACATTGAAGTCTTTTTACCTTTTTTCTTATCCTTTTTCTGCTTTTGCTCGGCAATTTTATTATCTTCTTCCGTTGAAGTATATGGGTTATTGTCGTCGATGATTTTTCCGTCAAGAAGTCTTACAATTCTTGATGAGTATTTTTCTGCAAGCTCAGGGTTATGAGTTACCATAATTATAAGCTTATTGGCTGAAATTTCTTTCAGCAGCTCCATAATCTGAACACTTGTCTCAGAATCCAATGCGCCGGTGGGCTCATCTGCAAGGAGGATATCAGGGTCATTGATAAGTGCTCGTGCAATAGCAACTCGCTGCATTTGTCCGCCGGACATCTGATTTGGCTTTTTATGAAGCTGATCGCCCAGCCCTACACGATTGAGCACATCAACAGCACGTTTACGTCTTTCGGCTTTTGAAACGCCTGAAAGGGTGAGTGCAAGCTCAACATTTGCAAGCACTGTCTGATGAGGAATAAGGTTATAGCTCTGGAATACAAAACCTATAGAATGGTTTCTGTAAGTATCCCAATCCTTATCCTTGAAATCCTTTGTGGATTTTCCGTTTATAATCAGATTTCCTTCAGAATATCTGTCAAGTCCTCCGATTATATTAAGAAGTGTTGTCTTTCCGCAGCCTGAAGGTCCCAGAATTGAGACAAATTCATTTTCTCGGAATTCAATGTCAATACCTTTTAAAGCCTGTACGGTGGAATCACCGGTTACATAATCTTTCTTTATTTGATTAAGCTTTAACATAAAGGCTCCTTTCTTTGTCTTGATCGCATACCAATAGAAACAATTTAACATAGTTTTATGAATTTTATATAAACAACCATATGATATTTGATTAATGATAAACATTAAAATTGTTAATGCAAAAAACTCTCAAGAGATGAGTCTTGAGAGTGAACAAATTATTCTGATGAATTATCAGCTTTGCTGTCTGCTTTGCTAACTGTTTTGCTGTCTGACTTTTCAGAAGATTTTTTTATGCTGAAAAAGCTGTCGTTTTTATTTTCGCCATAGGTGGACAATGAAACTTTTTTTATGGTTATCTCATCTATCGGCTCAAGGTTATCCGAATCCTTTACGTCATATCCGCAGATTTTATCATATGCTTCAAAGCCATCATAAACCTGTCCGAAAATGGTATATTGCTGTGAAAAGTTCGGAACTCCGCCTTTATCCAGAAATGCGTCGACAACTTCCTCTTTGCCTCCTGCATCTTCCATTTGCTTTTTGAAGTCATCGTCAAATTCCACTGAGTTTACAAACAGAATACGGCTTCCTGAATTTATAGTCTTGCTGAAAATACCCGACTTGTTTCCGTAAGCAATAAGAGAACCTTTGAAAGGCCAGAGATTCGGACTAAGTTCTCTGTCAGTATTTGTTTCATCGGTTTCGCTGTTGGTTACACCGTCAGTAGTTTTTGAACCGCCCATAAAGTAAACGTCCTTCTGCACGGCAAAAACCTTTGTATTGTCATAGTAGCCTTCCTTAACAAGCTTGGTGAAATACTTATAAAAATCCGGTGTTTCATCAGGATACAGCACGGCTTTGAAATCTCCCAGAGATGTTTCAAAAATTGCAACAGGTGCATCATCTTCAGGGATCTGATACTGTATAACATGAATATCATCAGGGTTTATTTTGCTGTCCTTTTCTTTTTTTGATTCACAGCCAAAATATATAAGCATAAGGATTACTACAATTACCGCAACAATGCAAAGTTTAAAAACAAAAGAAAATCGGTTCTTTTCTTTTGGTCCCATATACTGTAATCGTCCCATTATGCCTGCTCCTTCTTTGTGATTTTTGTACCCTGTCTTGTTTCTTCAACTATATAACCCATTTCTGCAATCCGATCACGAAGTTTATCAGCTGTTGCGAAATCTTTATTCTTTCTTGCCTGTTTACGCTGTTCAACAAGCGCCATTATCTCCTCAGGAACATCTTCCTGTGTATTTTTGCTGTTCATCTGCTCAGCCTTTTTGATAAGGTCAAGAGAAAGCACTTTATCGAAGTCTTCAACAAGTGCAAGTTTTGTTTTTGCATTGATCGGAGCTTTTAAAACATTGTAAAGTGATGTGATTGCCATTGATGTGTTCAGGTCATTATTCAAAGCGTCAGAAAATTCCTGCTTGAATTTATCAAAAGCTGCCCGGTCTATTTCCCCGTTCATATCCTCTTTTTTTACTGCTGCAACTTTTGCTGCAAGCTTATTGAATGAGGCTTTTGCATTATCAAGATTTTCATAGCTGAATTCGAGAGATTTTCTGTAATGAGAATTAAGGCAGAAAAATCTATAGACAATAGGGTCATATCCTTTGGATTCCAGCAATGAAACGGTGAGAAACTCGCCTTTTGATTTGCTCATTTTGCCGCCAGAAGTATTAAGGTGATGAACATGGAACCAGTAGTTGCACCATTTATGGCCGAGATATGCCTCGCTCTGAGCGATTTCATTTGTATGATGAGGGAAAATGTTATCCACACCGCCGCAGTGAATATCAAGATATTCTCCAAGATTTTTCATACTGATGCAGGAACATTCTATATGCCAGCCCGGATAGCCCACACCCCATGGAGAGCCCCATTTAAGTGCCTGAGAATCGAACTTGGACTTTGTAAACCAAAGGACAAAATCAGCCTTATTATGCTTATTTGTATCTTCTTCAACACCTTCACGGACGCCGACTGAAAGGTCATCTTCTTCAAAGTCATTGAAAACATAATACTGTTTCAGCTTTGATGTATCAAAATATACATTTCCCCCTGCAATATAAGCATATCCTTTATCCAGCAGGCTTGAAATAACCTTGATAAAATCATCAATGCATTGTGTGGCCGGTTCAACAACATCAGGTTTTTTGATGTTCAGTTTTTTACAATCATCAAAAAATGCATCAGTATAGAGCTTTGCAATTTCAAGCACAGTTTTATGCTCACGCTTTGCACCCTTAACCATTTTATCGTCACCTGTATCACCGTCACTGGTGAGGTGTCCGACGTCTGTGATATTCATAACCCTTTTAACATCATAGCCTGAATATCTGAGTGATTTTTCAAGAACATCTTCCATAATATATGTTCTCAAATTGCCGATATGAGCAAAATGGTATACCGTCGGACCACAGGTATACATTTTTACCTTATTAGGCTCATTGGGAACAAATTCTTCTTTTTTTCGTGTAAGAGTATTATATATCTGCATTTTAAATCCTCCTATTGTTTAATAAAGCAAAGCCCCCTAAAGCAATGCTTTGGGAGCAGAAGTATGTTTTCGGGAAAAATCTACTGCTCATTATCCCGAAGAATTATTTACTTGAATCAATATATTTCCAATAGCCTTTCAGATATACTCCGCCTGAAATTACTGTCAGAACAACTGAAATCCAAACCAAGATTTCATTTACAAGGAACAAAGGCGTGCTCCAGTCCAGGTCCGGGCTGCCTTTTGCGGCAGGGAAAATGATCTGCAGCAGCATTATTGTTATAAGTGCAACCATTGTGAATGCTGTTTTAAGTTTTCCCCATATCCCTGCAGGAACAACTACACCTTCATTGGCAACCACAAGACGAAGCCCTGTTACCATAAATTCTCGTCCCAGTATAATGATTACAGCTATAGGATCAATCCATCTTTCAAATGCAAAACAAATGAGTGCAGACATTACCAAAAGCTTATCTGCCAATGGATCAAGAAATTTTCCGAAGGTTGTTACGAGATTATTTTTTCTTGCGATTTTTCCGTCAAGCATATCCGTAAGGGAAGCTATAATAAAAAGTGCCAGTGCAAAAATCATATGATGTGGGAAAAAGCAAAGCAGGCACACAAGAAACAAGGGAATAATTATTATTCTCATAACGGTTAATCTGTTAGGTAAATTCATAGCTGTTCTCCTCATTAAAGTACTCTTGTTCCGATTAAATCATAGTCCATTACATCATCAATATGTACTCTTACATACTGACCAACCGATGGCCTTTCCTCACAGGTAAAGAATATTTTTCCGTCTATTTCAGGAGCGTCCATATAGCTTCTGCCGAAATAGCACTCGGCATATCTGTCAAAACCTTCTACAACAACTTCAATTTCTTTGCCCACAAGCTTTTCGTTGAAACTGTCAGCTATGAACATCTGCTGTTCCATAATCATATCTGCACGATGTTCTTTTGTTTTCTCATCAAGCTGACCGTCCATTTTTGCAGCTGGAGTACCTTCTTCAATGGAATATGCAAAACAGCCCAATCTTTCAAAGTGCATATTCTTAACAAAGTCGGTAAGCTCGGCATACTGCTCCTCGGTTTCACCGGGGAAGCCTGCAATAAGGGTAGTTCTAATAATAACGTTTGGAATCTCACGTCTGATTTTTTCAATCAGAGCAGTCAAAGTTTCTCTATTGCCGTGACGGTTCATCTTTTTAAGTATCTCGCCGCTGCAGTGCTGCATTGGAATATCAAAATACTTAACAAGCTTAGGCTGGTCACGTACTGTTGCAATAAGCTCATCAGTGATTCTTTCCGGATAGCTGTAAAGTGTTCTTATCCACTTAAGTCCGTCAATTTTACAAAGCTCGTTCAAAAGTTCGGCAAGTTTTGGTTCACCGTAAATATCCTCGCCGTAACGGGTGGTATCCTGTGCAATGACAACGATTTCGGTTACTCCGTTTTCTGCAAGCCACTCAGCTTCCTTCACTATATCTTCAATTTTACGGCTTCTGAAATGACCTCTGATTGAAGGAATAGCACAATAGGTACAGCAATTATCACAGCCTTCGGCAATTTTAAGATAAGCGTAAAACGGCTCTGTAGTAATAATTCTTCCGCCCTCAAGAGGCAGATCATATTTACTGCGGAAATCCAGTACAGGCTTATGTTCGCTCATAATCTCACGAATCACATCGCCAAGTTCTTCATTTGCGCCGATGCCCACAACAGCATCAAGCTCAGGAATTTCCTCTTTTATTTCTTCTTTATATCTTTCGGCAAGGCAGCCTGTGCAGATAACCGCCTTGATTCTGCCTTCTTTTTTCAGCTGACAAAATTCAAGGATATTATCAATAGCCTCCTGTTTTGCTGATTCAATAAATCCACAGGTATTGATAATTGCCACATCGGCAAGTGCCGGATCCCGGACAATTTCAAAGCCTTGTTGTTTCAAATCAAAAAGAATATGCTCAGCGTCGATCTGATTTTTAGGACAGCCGAGGGACATTATTCCAACTCTTACAGACATAAATCTTTGAACTCCAATCAAAATGTAATAAACATTATTATTATCTCACGTTTAAGTATAATTGTCAAGAGATTTTCTATGAAATAATTTTACTTTGGTTGACAATCATCTTTAAAGTGGTATAATTAAATTATCCAAATTATTATAAAGTATAATTATGAAATATTGAAGGTAATTGACTGAAAATTTTTTTCATCTATTACTGTTAATATATCTTTTGAAAGGAAGAAAACAATGAAATCCAGAATTGTCACAGCTGATCCTGTGGTTTTAGGCTGCAATCTTTCAGATGAGCAGTCAGAAAAGCTTAAAAGCATTCTAGACAAACACAATGTTAAACTTATAAATGCTGATGTCAATGACATTGACAAGCAAATCGGCTTTTTGCTGGGGTTCAAGGGATTCAGCGAGAATTCAGAAAAAGTTGAAACTGAGGAAATTGACGAGCAATGCCTGGTATTTTCGGGAATACAGAAAAACGAGGTCTTCAGGATTGTAAGTGACCTGAAAGCTGAAAGCCTGAACATTCCGTTGAAAGCTATGGCAACGGCAACCAATCAGAAATGGAGCTTGCGTCAGCTCATAAAGCAGCTTAAAACAGAGCACGAATATATGACAAAAGGAAAGGCATAATATGAAATCGGTTAACAAATACTTGGGAATAATATATATTATAATATCTGCTTTTTGCTTTGCTTTTATGAATATGTTTGTAAGGCTGGCAGGTGATCTGCCGCCTACTCAGAAATGCTTTTTCAGAAATCTTATAGCACTTATCTTTGCAGTCATAATACTTTGCAAAGACAAAATCCCATTCAAGCTTCAACACAAATCCAACTGGTTTCCGCTGTTCATAAGAGGATTTATCGGAACCCTTGGAATACTCTGCAATTTCTATGCAATTGATCATCTGGTATTGGCAGACGCTTCAATTTTAAACAAGATGTCACCATTCTTTGTGATTGTTTTTTCTTTTATATTTCTTCGTGAAAGGCTGACATTTTTTCAAGGAGCGGCGGTAATAACTGCATTTATAGGAACACTTTTTATAATCAAGCCGTCATTCAATATGGAATTTATACCGGCACTTTTGGGTCTGATCGGCGGAATGTGTGCAGGTGCGGCATACACTGCAGTAAGATACCTGGGAAACCACGGTGAGAAAGGTCCGTTTATTGTAGCATTTTTCTCAGCATTTTCATGCGTTTCCATGATACCGTTTTTAATCTTTGACTATCATCCTATGACTTTGAAACAGCTTATATTCCTTATGGGAGCAGGCTTTGCAGCAGCAGGAGGACAATTTTCAATCACGGCTGCTTATACAAAATCACCTGCCAGTGAAATTTCAGTATATGACTATTCACAGATTATTTTTGCCACGATTTTAGGTTTTATTGTATTCGGTGATGTGCCTGACATTTACAGCTTTATCGGATATTTTATAATTGTGGCTGCAGCTGTTCTGGTATTTTTCTACAACAATTTCTGGAGATACAAAAAATCAGAATCAAGAACGGAATAACTTGTACTTATCGGGACATATTAGCCTTGAGGTGATATATTATGGCAAAACAAGGTATGAAACGTCCTGAGGTTACTCACGTCAAGCCAAAAAACGAAGCTGCTGCCGTTCCTGAAATTCAGGGCAGGGCAAAGACTTCAAATCAAAAGGCTAATCCGATTATTGCAGGGACATCTGCACCGTCCCAAAAGGTTTATCATGCAACTCCACACAGCACAAAAGAAAAGCCTATATCAAAGGTATATTCAACCATTGATACAGACCTGGCAAGGGATAATGTTGAAAATGA
>JBJFBR010000238.1:4305-6329 GCA_051888545.1 Oscillospiraceae bacterium | reverse complement strand
CTTATATAAGCTTTTTCATCACTGATATTATTACAAAAAAACTTTGGCATAAATTTCTCCTACAATATTTGAATTTTATCAAATTTCATATACAAAACAACTGGCTTTCACATAAATATCACAATAGGGGGATATTATATTAACTGTCAAGAGGATTAATCCTATTGATGATAATTTATGAGGACTTTTACCCCAAGTCTTCATAATATTTCAGCAGTTTTATAATTTTTTCTGCTGAATTCTCCCCTATAATTTTTTATTTTGGCATCCGTCTTTACGACGGATGTTTTTTTGTATTTCAAGGGGATTATCTGGATTCTTTTTCTTCCTGCTCTTTGAGTTTTTCGTATTTCTCGGTTCTGGCTTTAAGCTTTGTTTCGCCGTAGCCTTCCTTTATCTTGGCTTCTCCTCGTTCAATGGCAAGAGCATTGTCCGGAATATCTCTTGTAATTGTAGAGCCTGCGGCGGTATACGCACCTTTTCCCACACGGACAGGTGCTACGAGGTTTGTATTGCAGCCGATAAATGCGTTGTCTTCGATTACAGTACGGAACTTTTTATCACCGTTATAGTTCACGGTTACAACTCCGCAGCCAAAGTTTACATTTGCTCCGACATCGGAATCGCCGATATAAGTGAGGTGAGCCACAGCTGTATATTCGCCTATGGTTGAGTTTTTGATTTCAACAAAGTCGCCGATTTTTACTCCGTGCTTAATATATGAATTAGGTCTCAGCTGAACATACGGTCCGATTTTTACATCATCTTCAATTACTGATTCATAAGCCTGGACATTGTTAAGATTTACGTTGTTGCCCACTGTGGAATTTTCAATAATACAGTTGTTGCCGATAAAGCAGTTTTCGCCGATTCTTGTATTTCCTTTAAGTACAACACCCGGATTAATTATGGTTCCTGCGCCGATTTCAACATTATTTCCGATGCTTACGCCGTCCGTGCAGGTAAATTCAATTCCTTCATCAAGGAATTTGCCGATGATTTCTTCCCGTGCAATATCGTTAAGGTGAAGCAATGCACGTCTGTCGTTTGCACCCATTGCAATATTCGGATTGCGTGAAATATATGCGTCGGCGGTTTTGCCTTTAGCAATAAGCAGTTCAATACAGTCGGTGAGATAATACTCTCCCTGTGCATTGTTCGGCTGAATATCATCAAGGACATCCAGCAAATCAGCAGTTTTAAACCAGTAACAGCCGGAATTGACTTCTGTAATTGCAAGCTGATAAGGATTGCAGTCCTTTTGCTCAACAATACCGCTGATGCCGTCTTCTGTACGGATTATTCTGCCGTAGCCGGTCGGATTCTCAATTCTTGAAGTTACAACTGTAACGCTGCAGTCACGCTGAGTGTGCAGTTCCAGAGCACCTTTGATCGTTTCGGCATCAATGAATGGTGCGTCACCGCACAAAACCAATGTATTTCCGTCTTTTCGCTGTTCAAGATATTCTCTTGCCTGCATAACTGCGTGACCTGTTCCAAGGCGTTCGGTTTGCATTACTGTTTCTATTTTTGCTTTTGAGCTGCGTTTTTCCAGGTATTCATCAATCATTTCGGCGGCAAAGCCTTTTACAACGCAGAGATTATCCAACTCGGCTTTTTCACAGGCAGTGAGTACCCATTCAAGCATTGGTTCGCCTAAAACATCACAAAGAACCTTTGGCTTTTTTGTCTTCATTCTTTTACCCTGACCGCCTGCTAAAATTACAACACTATTATCCATTATAAAATCTCCAATCAATTATTATGGTATATTATTTAATGTCAATTATATTATTATTGACTTCATCGTTATATTTCTTGATTTTTCTTTTGGTAAGAACACTATTATATATACTGCATAATCCCGAAACAATGAGAGACACACCCAGTAACTGAACTGCAAAATTGAATGTAGCAAAGGGGTTAAACAATATAATCAATCCTAATGCTGTTGAAAGCACTGCCACAAACATTGAAATCTGCCATTTCAGTCCTACTGATTTTAATGCAAGTGATGCCCGTAT
>JBJFBR010000238.1:0-4205 GCA_051888545.1 Oscillospiraceae bacterium | reverse complement strand
GACTTGAGCATTTTCATTGCATACTCACGGTTCTGCAGCTGTGAACGCTGCGTCTGACAAGAGCAGACAATTCCTGTGGGCTTATGAATAAGACGAACAGCTGAAGAAGTCTTATTAATATGCTGACCGCCTGCACCGCTTGAACGGTAAACCTGCATTTCGATATCTTCCGGACGGATTTCAATCTCTGTGTCATCGTCGATTTCAGGCATAACTTCAACTGCGGAAAATGATGTATGCCGGCTGCCCGATGCATCAAAAGGTGAAATTCTTACAAGGCGGTGGATACCATTTTCGCTTTTAAGGTAGCCGTAGGCATTTTCACCCTCAACAATAATAGACGCACTTTTTATACCAGCCTCGTTTCCGTCGAGATAATCCAGTGTTTTAACTTTAAAGCCATGGTTTTCGCCCCAGCGGTTATACATTCTGAACAGCATTTCAGTCCAGTCCTGAGCCTCAGTTCCGCCTGCACCTGCATGGAATGTAAGTATTGCATTGCAGCGGTCATATTCCCCTTTGAGCAGTGAATCAAGCATAAGCTCGTCTATTGAATTCTTCAGTTCTTCAAGCTCCGACTGGATTTCTTCAGTAACCGATTCATCGTTTTCTTCTTCGGCAAGCTCAATCATAACCTCAATATCATCGGCTGAGGTACATAATTTTTCATATTTTTCAAGATGTCCTTCAAGTGTTCGTGTTTCACGCAATACCTTTTGAGATTTTTCAAGATTATCCCAGAATCCCGGCTCTGCAGCTTTTTCTCTTAGTTCAAGAATACGTTCCTTTGAGTTTTCGATATCAAAAACATCATGAAGTTCTTTGATTTTAGGACGGTATTCTTCCAGTTCGGATTTTAAATTTTCTAAAAAGACCATGGATATTCTCCTTATATAATATTAATAAAATGCCTCAGGCAGTAATTTTTTGCTATTAATTATTATTATAATGCTTTTAATGTGAAAAGTAAAGGAAAATTATATAAAATAGATTGATTTTTCGGAAAGTTATGTTATAATTATAATATTGTAAGTTAGGTTTTATGAAAGAAAGGCTGTATATGAATAAATACAACGGCACAAAGTGCATATCATGCGGAAAATATTTCAAAGACGGCGATGACATTGTTGTCTGCCCTGAATGCGGTACACCTTATCATCGTGAATGTTACCTGAAAGAAGGAACTTGCATTAACAAGGAGCTCCATGAAAAAGGTGAAAGCTGGGAACCTGATTATAAATCAGAAGAAAAAGAGAGTGCCTCGCAAGATAATGCTCAGCCTATAAGATGCCCAAGATGCGGTGAGGTTAATCCTTCTCAAGGCTTATTTTGTCAGAAATGCGGTTTTCCATTGGGTGATGATTCCGGTGCTGAACGTCCCTTTAATGACAATGTAAATTACAACGGACAAAATCCCAATATGGGAGCAAATCCGAATATGAATCAGAATCCTGATATGAACGGCGCATACGGTCCATACGGATATAATACTGTCAAGGTGGACAGAAATACAGATATTGACGGAGTCAAGATGGGAGATTATGCCGACTATATCGGAAAAAATCCTTTGGTTATGCTCTCAAATTTCGTAAGTTTTGGAAAAACAGGAAGAAAGGTTTCGCTGAATATAATATCATTTTTATTCCCTGAGCTTTATTTCTTCTACAGAAAGATGTATAAAACGGGGATACTCATGATGCTTTTAAGTGTTGTGCTGGCAGTTCCAAGCCTTGCATTTATGGCACAGGTCGGCTTTGAGAGTTTTGCAATGGGAACAACATCCGGCAGTGCCATTTCTAATATATCGTCAACTCTTTCAACATTCATGTATTTATGCTCTTATCTTTCCATGGCACAAAAAGTGTTCTGCGGACTTTTTGCAAATAATTTATATTATCGCCACGCAAGAAAAGACATATTGGCAATACACTCAAGACTTGACGGTAAGGCCGATGAAGTTCAGATTCAGCAGGAAATAACAGAAAAGGGCGGCGGAAGCTGGATTGCTGTTATTATAGCATTTACAGCTTTAATGGTTATTGAACTTATAAGTCTTATAGTTATAAAAATGCTTTGATTTATTTGAAATTTTGTATTGACAACAAGTTGTATTTATGATATAATACATTTATTATCCTTGCTTATGCTACATAGGCATAGGCGAAATCCAGAAGGAGGTGCTTTTAAAATGGCAAAGATTAATGAAAATTATGAAGCAATGGTTGTCTTCAGCACAAAGAGCAACGATGAAGAGGGTATTAAGGCTCTTACTGAAAAGTTCACAGCTTTGATTTCATCAAATGCTGAAAATGTTGAAGTAAACGATTGGGGCAAACGTAAACTCGCTTATCCTATCAATTATGAAACAGAAGGCTATTACGTTTTGTGGGATTTCACAGCTAAGCCTGACTTCCCTGCTGAACTCGAGCGTGTACTCGGAATCACAGACGGCGTAATTCGTTTCTTGGTTACAACTAAGTAAGAATTGATTTGAGAGAAGGAATTTAGTATGCTGAACAGAGTTATTCTCATGGGCAGAATTGCACAGGATCTTGAAGTCAAGCAGACTCCAAGCGGTGTTTCTGTAGTATCTTTTTCGCTGGCGGTACAGCGCAACTATGCCCGTCAAGGTGAAGAAAGACAAACTGATTTCATTAACTGCGTTGCATGGCGCAATCAGGCCGAGTTTATCGGAAAGTATTTCCGCAAAGGCAGTATGATTGCCATTGAAGGAAATCTGCGCACAAGAAATTATGATGACAAAAACGGCGTAAAGCATTATGTTACCGAGGTTTTTGTTGACAGCGTTTCATTTACAGGCGAAAAGGCATCTGACGGCTATCAGTCAGGCGGATACCAGCAGGGCGGTTATCAGCAAAACAGCTATCAGCAGAATAACAGCTATCAGCAGAACACCACTTCACAGTCGATTCCGCAAAATGATGATACCAGCATTGGTGACATGGCGGATTTTGAAGTGTTAAGTGATGACGGTGTTCCATTCTAATTGCCCAATTTGTTTAACTATAATTTGTGTTAGGAGGATTAATCATGGAAAGAAGCAGCAGACCTCAGAAGAGAGGACGCAAGAAGGTTTGTATGTTCTGTGCTGACAGAGCAGAGAAAATCGATTATAAAGATATCGCTAAGCTCAGAAAATGTATGACAGAAAGAGCAAAAATTCTCCCTCGCCGTGTAACAGGCACTTGTGCTTATCACCAAAGAGAGCTTACAAAAGCTATCAAGAGAGCTCGTCATGTAGCTTTGCTCCCATACGTTTCAGACTAATAAACAATAATTTAGGGGTATCCTTTCAGGGTACCCTTTTTGCATATGGTTATAAAAAGATAAAGAACAATACTGAAGGGTGACAAACCTCGTAAGGAGGCACATATTATGAACACTAAAGTTGATATAAAAGAAAATAATCTTCTTTTGCCATGCGTACCCACTCGTGAACTTGTGGTATATCCAAATATGGTAATGCAGTTTGATGTGGCAAGAGAAGCTTCAATAAACAGTATTAAAGAGGCGTTAAGCGGAGGCGGACGCTTATTTTTAATTGCACAGAAGGACTTTACCGTTGAAAAACCTCAGAAAGAAGATTTGTTCAGAATCGGTACTATTGTAAAAGTACAGCAGATAGTAAGAGGGGCAAACGGTATATACAGATGCCTTGTTGAAGGTATAAGAAAAGCAAGGCTTGTTGAATTTTATCGTTATGAAAAAAGCTGTGAGGCTGAGGTTAAGCAGCTGCCGAACTATTCCAGAGAAAAGCTTGACGATGTGGAAATGGACGCTTTTATGCGTGAAATAAAGAATACCTTTGAACAGTATGCTGAAGCACTTCCGCGTATGCCAAAGGAGATATACGAAAATGTTCTGACAACAAATGATCCTCAGAGCTTATATGAGGCGGTAGCTTTTAATGCTGTTTTGCCTTTTGCTGAAAGACAGCAGCTCTTGGAGATTCCTACTATCGGTGAAAAGTTCGCCTTTCTGCTTACGGCACTTACTCGTGAAATTGAAGTGCTTTCTGTTGAACATCAGATCAATGAGCAGGTCAAAATGTCCATTGAGCAAAATCAGAAGGAATTTTATATCAGAGAACAGATTAAAGCTCTTCAGCATGAAATCGGGGATTATTCAGAAGAATCTGCTGCTGATGAAATTCAGAATTATTATGACAAAATAAGTAAACTTGG
>JBJFBR010000237.1:0-6111 GCA_051888545.1 Oscillospiraceae bacterium | reverse complement strand
AAAAAATAAAATGATACGGAGGATTTTTATTATGGAAAAGGCTATTGTATTAGGATGTTCAGCTATAGGTGCAGGACTTGCAATGATTGCCGGCATCGGCCCTGGTATCGGTGAAGGTTATGCAGTAGGAAGAACCATTGAGTCTATTGCAAGACAGCCTGAGGCTAAAGGCGATTGCACAAGAACAATGTTTATCGGCGTTGCTATGGCTGAATCAACCGGTATCTATGCTTTCGTTGTTGCACTTATCCTTTTATTTGCAAATCCATTTATCGGAAAGCTTTAAATTGCACTTTTATGAGCAGGAGGTATAATTAAATGTTATATACTGCAAAGGTTACGGACTTTTTGTCTATAGATCCGACCACTATTGTACTGGTGCTTATAAATACTCTTATACTTTTCCTGATTCTCAAGCATTTCCTTTTTGACAGGGTTAATAAAGTTATTGAAAGCCGACAGAACGATGTTGCAGAAATTTATAAGAATGCAGATGAGGCTCAGAAAGATGCCGAGAAGCTGAAAGAGGAATATACTCAGAAGCTTAGTTCTGCTAAAGAAGAATCTGCACAGATCGTCAGTGATGCTACAAAGAGGGCACAGTCCCGTTCAGATGAGATAATAGCTGATGCAAAAGCTGAGGCTAAAAGCATTCTTGATAACGCTGACGAGCAGATTCAGCGTGAAAAGAAGCTTGCTGTCAATCAAATCAAAAATGATATTACAGAAATTGCTTTTAGTGCTGCTGAGGCGGTTATTGCCAAAGATTTAAGCTCAGACGACAATGAAAAGCTGATTGAAAGCTTTATTGAAAATGTGGGTGAAAAATAATGGCGGAAAAATTGGAAAGAGTTTATGCTGAGGCTTTGTTTGAACTTTGCCGTGAGGAAAACTGTCTTGAAGATACTTTTGGAGAGCTGTCCTTACTGAATGATATATTTAACAGCAATGAGGATTTTATCAGGCTTTTATCTTCTCCGTTATTGGGTGAAGATGAAAAAAGTGAAGTGCTGAGTAATGTTTTTAACGGAGAAATCAGCAAGCTTACATTTAACTTTTTGTGTGTTCTTTCGGCTAAGAAAAGAATGAGCTATTTTCCCGGCATATACCATGAGTTCAAAGGGATGTATCTGGATGAGACAGGAATTCTTGAAGTCAATATAACCACTGCATCTCAGATCAGTGATAACATCAAGGAAAAGCTTATTCAAAAGCTTGAAAAGGTTACGGGGAAAAAGATTTTTTTAAATGAGAAGATTGATAAATCTCTTCTTGGCGGAATTAAAGTACAATATGGCGATAAAGAGATTGATTCAAGTGTTAAAAGTAAGCTTGATGAGCTTAAAAAGCAGATAAATTCTACTATTGCATAAATTTTGTGAAAGGCTGGGCAATAAAATGAAATTACGTCCGGATGAAATAACAGGTTTAATAAAAGAACAAATAAAAAGCTATGGCTCAAAGCTTAAGCTTGATGATATAGGAACTGTTGTTACTGTTGGCGATGGAATTGCAAGAGTTCACGGATTGGATAACTGTATGTCAGGTGAGCTTCTGGAGTTCGTAAACGGAACAATGGGTATGGCTTTAAATCTTGAGCAGGACTTTGTGGGAGCTGTACTTCTGGGAACTGATGAAGGTATAAAAGAGGGCAGCGTAGTCAAATGCACAGGAAAGATTGTTTCCGTACCTGTAGGTGATGCACTCATTGGCAGAGTTGTTGACGCTTTAGGAAATCCTATTGACGGAAAGGGCACTGTTCTTACAGATGAATCAAGACCTATTGAAAGTCCTGCATTTGGAATTATTGCAAGACAGTCGGTAAACAGACCGCTGCAAACCGGTATTAAGGCTATAGATTCCATGATTCCTATAGGAAGAGGTCAGCGTGAGCTTATTATCGGTGACCGTCAGACAGGTAAGACTTCCATAGCTCTGGATACTATAATCAATCAGAAAAATGAAAATGTAATCTGCATTTATGCCGCAATCGGACAAAAGCGTTCTACAGTTGCAAATGTTGTTGAAACACTTACCAAGGCAGGTGCTATGAAATATACGATCGTAGTTTCGGCTACAGCATCTGAAACAGCACCGCTGCAATACATTGCACCTTATTCGGCAGTTGCCATGGCTGAATATTTTATGCTGCAGGGAAAAGACGTTCTTGTTGTATATGATGATCTGTCAAAGCATGCTGTTGCATACAGAACCATGTCGTTGCTTCTGAAAAGACCTACAGGACGTGAGGCTTATCCCGGCGATGTATTCTATTTGCACTCCAGACTTCTGGAAAGAGCCTGCAATCTCAGCAAGGAGTACGGCGGCGGTTCAATAACCGCATTGCCGATTATTGAAACTCAGGCAGGAGACGTTTCAGCTTATATACCTACTAATGTTATTTCTATAACAGACGGTCAGATATATCTTGAAAGTGAACTGTTTTTTTCAGGCGTTCGTCCTGCTGTAAACCCGGGAATCTCAGTTTCCCGTGTAGGCGGTTCGGCACAGATAAAAGCTATGAAAAAGGTCTCCGGTTCACTGAAACTTTTGTATTCCCAGTATCTTGAGCTGCAGTCCTTCTCACAATTCGGTTCAGACCTTGACAAAGACACAAAGGAACGCCTTGAGCAGGGCAAGCGAATTGTAGAAGTTCTTAAACAAGGCAAAAGCTCTCCGCTGAGCGTTGAACATCAGGTTATAATTATTTATGCTGTTGTAAATAATTATCTGAAAAATATAAAACTTGAAGATATAAGCGAATTTGAAAAGGAACTTTTTGAATATATAGATTCATCACATCCTGAAATTATTGAATCTATTTCGACTACTAAAGATTTAACTGAAGATAATGAGAACAAGCTTAAAGAAACTCTTATGGAATTTGAAGAGAAGTTTCTTAAAGCAAGATAAATTAATGAAGAGGGTATCGGCTTATGGCATCATCAAATATTAAAGATGTTAAAAGGCGTATAAAAAGCGTTCAGAGCACTATGCAGACCACCAAAGCTATGGAATTGGTCGCATCGTCAAAAATGAGAAAAGCCAAGCTGCGTGCTGAGGCAGCTCAGCCTTTTTTTAAGGTGCTTTATGATACTATGAGCGATATTTCTGAGGACAAAACCTTTAAATCTATTTTTACTGCTGACAATGAAAATAAAAAATATCTGCTGATAGTTATTGCAGGAGACAGAGGCCTTGCAGGAGGATTTAATTCAAATATTCTTAAATTGGCATCCAGACGTGCCGATGAGATCATTGCAGACGGAAAAAGCGTTGAAATTATGGCTATCGGGAAAAAGGCGGAAGATTTTTTTGAAAAGCATGATTATCCCGTAAAATGCACCTTTTCTCATATTTCCGAAAGCATAGACGGATATATGGCAGAGGATATTGTTGAAATAGTACTTGACGGATTTCGTTCAAAGGAGTATAATACTGTTGAGTTGGTTTTTACGACTTTTGTATCTGCTTTAACTCAAACGCCTATGAATATTCAGATTCTGCCTGTGGAAAATTTGGATAACGGCAGAAATGAAAATATTCGTGCTCTGACAATTTATGATCCGTCTCCGGAAGCCGTTTTTGACGGTATGATTCCTCAGTATCTGATTGGAATTTTATATTCTGCCATTGTGGATTCTTTTGCCGCTGAACAGGCTGCAAGACGAACAGCAATGAAGTCGGCAAGTGATAATGCAGGCGAGATGATCGATCAGCTGTCGCTGCTATATAATCGTGCAAGACAAGGCATTATTACTCAGGAGCTGACGGAAATAAGCTCAGCGTCATTGAGAGATGACTAAAGAAAGGCGGTAGACTTAATGGAAAAGCAGAACAAAGGCAAGGTTGTTCAGATTGTCGGTGCTGTTGTTGATATCAGATTTGACAAAGAAAATCTGCCAGACTTGCTTAATGCTATAGAAATTAACTTTAATGATAAAAAGCTTACTCTTGAAGTAGCACAGCACATCGGTGACGATGTTGTAAGATGCATTGCCATGAGTTCAACTGACGGACTTAAAAGAGGTGTTGAGGCTGTTGATACGGGTAAGGCTATAAGCGTTCCCGTTGGAAAGGAAACGCTTTCAAGAATGTTTAACCTTTTGGGTGAACCTATTGATAATAAACCTGCACCTGAAACAAAAGAACATTGGGAGATACACCGTGATCCTCCAAGCTTTGAGGAACAAAAAGCTTCAAATGAAGTTCTTGAAACGGGCATCAAGGTTGTTGATCTGATTGCACCGTATCTTAAAGGCGGAAAAATAGGTCTTTTCGGCGGCGCAGGTGTGGGCAAAACAGTTCTTATTATGGAACTTATCAATAATATTGCGAAACAGCACGGCGGTATTTCGGTATTCACCGGTGTCGGAGAAAGAACCCGTGAAGGAAACGACCTTTATAACGATATGATAAACTCAGGAGTTATTGACAAAACCGTTATGGTTTACGGTCAGATGAATGAGCCGCCGGGAGCAAGAATGAGAGTCGGACTTTCAGGACTTACAATGGCGGAATATTTCCGTGACGTTGAAGGTCAGGACGTTCTCTTGTTTATTGACAATATATTCAGATTTACCCAGGCAGGTTCAGAGGTTTCAGCACTATTGGGCAGAATGCCTTCAGCCGTTGGATATCAGCCTACACTTGCTACAGAAATGGGTGCCTTGCAGGAAAGAATTACTTCCACTAACAAAGGTTCGATCACTTCTGTTCAGGCAGTTTATGTTCCTGCAGATGACCTGACAGACCCTGCTCCTGCAACAACATTTGCTCATCTGGATGCAACTACCGTACTTTCAAGAAGCATATCTTCTCAGGGTATTTATCCCGCAGTTGATCCTCTTGAATCAAATTCTCGAATTCTGACACCTGAAATTGTGGGTAACGAGCATTATGAGGTGGCAAGACAGGTTCAGTCTATTTTACAAAGATATAAAGAATTGCAGGATATTATTGCAATTATGGGTATGGATGAGCTTTCAGATGAAGATAAACTCATCGTAAGCCGTGCAAGAAAAATTCAGAGATTCTTGTCACAGCCTTTCCACGTTGCTGAACAGTTTAACGGAATGAAAGGCAAGTATGTGCCGATTAAAGAAACGGTAAGAGGATTTAAAGAGATTATTGAAGGAAAACATGATGATCTTCCTGAATCTGCTTTTCTGTTTGTTGGTACAATAGATGAAGCCGTTGAGAAAGCCAAGAAGAATTCTTGATTTTATTTGCTTTAAAAATGTTGTTTGGGGATTATTATGAATACTTTTAATCTTAAAATAATTACTCCCGAAAAGTTGTTTTTTGAGGGAAAGGCAGTTCAGCTTACTGCAAGAACTGAAAGCGGGAATGTTGGCATTATGGCAGATCATGCACCATACATTGCCAATCTTATACCGTCTTCTTTAAAAATTAAAACGGACAGCGATCAGGAATTCCGCATTGCTGCAATCGCCGGCGGATTTATTAAAGTGTTCAAAAACGATGTGGTTATTACAACTCACGCTATTGAATGGGCAGAGGATATTGATATTATGAGAGCAAAAAAAGCAAAGGAAAATGCAGAAAAGTTACTTGAAGATCATAATAGTGATAAAGAATTTGTACGTGCTGAGCAAAAGCTCAAACGTGCTTTAAATCGTATTAATATATCGGAAAAATATTAGAAATTAAGTCAAAGCCTCATTAATAAAATTTATGACGGCTTTGACTTGTTTTTATGAATGATTGTGTTAATTGTATGAAAACTACAGATTAATTCTGTTTAAATAGATATAATATGTATAGATAATTCAGGATTATTTGAGTCTGAAAGCAGACTTGAATATGTAAAGAAAGGAATGCCTAATTAAAGGCAAGGTTGATTTTTATGAGTGTGTTTAATCTTGTAGGAATGTTTGGCGGACTTGCATTGTTTCTTTATGGAATGCATGTTTTAAGCAATGGGTTGGAAAAAGCCTCAGGCGGACTTATGGAAAAGGTGCTTGCAAAAATGTCAAGCAACGTATTTTCCGGAATTCTGTTTGGTGCTTTGGTAACAGCTGCTGTACAGTCATCATCGGCTACTACGGTTATTGTGGTAGGTCTTGTTAACGCAGGTCTTTTGAAGCT
>JBJFBR010000236.1:1727-6147 GCA_051888545.1 Oscillospiraceae bacterium | reverse complement strand
AAGTTGTTGAAGAAGAGGAAGAGGAAGAAGAAACTGATGCTGAAAAGCAGCTTGCTCTTCTTACTGAAATTCGTGACCTTTTGGTTGAACAGAACAAAAACAAGTAAATTTTACATAATTAAGAGCTGTATCATGGGATTTGATACAGCTCTTTTTTTATTCTTCGATTTGTTTTCCCAGAAACATTGCAGCAGACTGTGCCAAAAGCTTCTGAGCATCGGTAACCTTTTCATTTTCTTCGGCAAGCAATGCCACGGCTCCGGTTATATCTCCCGATGAAATTATGGGATATACCGCCAGAGCCTCTTTACTTATGCCCTCAACAGGACACAGCCTTTGTGCTGACTCATCGGTATTTGCATATATTTTTCTGCTCTCCAGCAAATCCTCCAGCCCATGTGAAAGTCTTCTTTCCATATACTCTTTTTTCGACGCGCCGGATACCGCAACAACATGGTCCCGGTCAAAAATAACAGCAATACATTCTCCCAGCTTTGAAACCACCTCTGCCGCCTGAGACGTACCTTCCCCAAGCTCATTAATGGGTGAATATTTTTTGAAGATAACCTCGCCGTCATTATTTGTATATATCTCCAACGGGTCGCCCTCCCGGATACGCATTGTCCTTCTGATTTCCTTTGGTATAACTACTCTGCCCAAATCATCAATTCGTCTTACTATGCCGGTTGCTTTCATATATATTTACATTCCTTTCCTTCATATTTTAAATTTGTAATTGTATTATTTGCAGATAAAATGGAAATATTCTAAAAAATTTGATTTATTAAACAATATCATTTTAGCACTTATTGTATGTATTATACATTTTCATCGATTTTTTTTATGCAAAGTGCAGAAAGACAAAAAAACGCTTGACAATTCAAACTAATGCGTGTATAATATATATTGTCGCTTGCAGAAAGTGATGAAACGTGTGGGAGCATAGCTCAGCTGGGAGAGCATCTGCCTTACAAGCAGAGGGTCACAGGTTCGAGCCCTGTTGTTCCCACCAAGTCTTAACGCAGACGGTGCCGCATATGAATGGTTAGCAATAATGATTCATCAGCACCGCTGTTTATAAAGGCTTTTTTTATAAGCTACTATGGCCGGGTAGTTCAGCTGGTTAGAACGCTAGCCTGTCACGCTAGAGGTCGTGGGTTCGAGCCCCATTCCGGTCGCCAATTTGCCTCTGTAGCTCAGTAGGTAGAGCAGGGGACTGAAAATCCCCGTGTCGATGGTTCGATTCCGTCCGGAGGCACCAAAGAATATATTTTTATATATTCTTTTTGCGGATTTAGCTCATCTGGTAGAGCGCCACCTTGCCAAGGTGGAGGTAGCGAGTTCGAGCCTCGTAATCCGCTCCAATTTTTAATAATGTTTATATCCGTTATCATTCACCGATAACGGATATTTTTATTTGTAATTGCAAATATATTTATATTGAAGTTAATATACTGTTAACCCCAGCACAATATTTATTTTCCAAAAACTATTGAAAATTCAATATTTCTATGATATAATAAAAACATAAAACATATAATGTTTTATAAAAAAAATTTAAAAGGGGTTTATTATTATGAAAACATGTCCTAATTGTAATCAGCAGTTAGATGATAATGCTACATTCTGCACTAATTGCGGTACACAACTTGGCGGCGAACAGCCAAACAATCAACAGTTTAATAATGCTCAGCAGCAATTCAACGGCCAGCAGCCTTATGGCGCTCAGCCACAGTACGCCGCTCCTGTAGATCAGTATGATCACACTGCCGAATTTGACCCACAGGATATTTCAGATAACAAAGTTTATGCAATGCTCATTTATTTGACAGGTGCAATCGGTATTATTATTGCACTTCTTGCTGCAAAGAATTCAAAATATGTTGAATTCCACCTCAGACAAGGAATTAAATTTTTCGTTGTTGAGATTTTGATCAGTTTAATTACACTCGTTCTCTGCTGGACAATTATTGTTCCTATTGCAGCCGGTATTTTAATTGTTGTTCTGACAGTTATTGAAGTTATTTGCTTCTTCCAGGTCTGCAGCGGAAAAGCAAAAGAACCTGCAATTATCCGCAGCCTTAATTTCCTTAAATAAAACATAACTTAAATTTAAAGCCGTATGGTATATCCATACGGCTTTTTGTTTATTAAAAACATAAATCTTAACTGAGAAGCTGAATTATCATTCCTGCTCCTACACCTGCTGCATACATTATTCCCATAATACACAGATTTTGTTTTATATGATGTTTATTAGTTTTAAACAATACTGCCAGACCGATTCCTGCACCGGTTGTCAGGCCGGCTACCGCCGAGCCGAAGGACAGCACACCATTTATATAAAGCTGTGTAAGCACTACTGAGGCAGCGCAATTAGGAATAAATCCTACTATACCTGCCAGCAGCGGCTGAAAAACAGAATGGGTCATCAAAAGCTTTGAAACGGTTTCACTTCCAGCAAGCTCCATAAATCCGTTAAGCAAAAGATTTACCACAAAAATAAAAAGAATAATATGCAGAGTATGATGCAGTGCGGAATGGAAAATGCTGTGATGTTCACAATCACAATCGGCACAGATTTCTTTGAACGGCTCTTCATTGTCTTTGATTTTCAATGCTCTTGACATCAAATCAATAATAATTCCCACAGCTGCTCCCAAGCACAGCTTAATCAGCATAAGTTTCCAAATCGAGCCGATACTTTCAGGGTTGGATATGAGCATTGGTATAGCCTCGTCACTGGTAGATATAAAGACCGCTGCCAGCGTTCCCATAGTTATCAGCCTTCCCGAGTACAGGTTTGCAGCAGCTACTGAAAATCCGCACTGCGGCACTATACCCAGAACTGCACCGCCTATTGCACCGAAAGGCCCCATTTTTTTCAGCGCATTTCCCAACTTATTGGCTGAGTGATGTTCCAGATATTCAATCAGCAAATAAACTCCAAATAAAAATGGAAGCACTTTTACGCTGTCTAAAAATGCATCCCACACAATGTCTAATAAATTATGAAGCATATATTCCTCCAAAAATCCGCCTATTACTTATAATAACTAATTATACATTATTAGTTTGTTTCAGTCAAGCATTCTAAATAAAAAACAAAGCTTATTTTTTATTAACAAGCAATTAACTTTATAACATTGACATTATTTTAAAAAAGTTATATAATAAAAATGTTCGGTTAATAATAAATTATAATTGAAGGAGTGTGTATTTATGGACGACAACGGCAACGGGCGGATTTCCAGAATATACAGCTGCCTTAGGTTTCGCAGATAAATTTTTATTGTGCATACTTTAAGGTAACTATATAGTTTTGGCTTTCTGTACTAAGGAAAATTCTAAAACAGAAAGGGAGATAAACTTATGTACAGCACAGTATTGGATTACCTTAAAGAAAAAAAGTACAAATCTATTCACGATTTATTTCTGACAATGAATGAAGCAGATATCGGTGAACTGTTTCAGAAATTCTACGATGAAGAGGATATTCAGAAGCACGAATTGATAATTCTTTTCAGACTTCTTGACAAAGATGTGGCCGCAGATGTTTTTTCATATATGGACGTAGATTCCCAGATGATGCTTATTAATCTGTTCACAGATAAAGAGCTCCAGGACGTTATCGATGACCTTAATATGGACGATACCGTTGATATGATTGAGGAAATGCCTGCTAATGTGGTTGCCCGTATTCTGAGAAACACCGACAGAAATACCAGAAATCAAATCAACCAGATTCTGAAATACCCTAAAGACAGTGCCGGCGCTGCAATGACTACTGAGTATGTCTATCTCAAGCAGGATTACACAGTAAAAGAATCCATTGAGAAAATCCGCAGCATTGGTATGGCTAAAGAAACGGTATATACATTATATGTTACCGAAAACAGAAAGCTTATCGGCGTTCTTTCCATACTGGAGCTTATTACTGCCGATGAAGATAAGCTTATAAAAGACATAATGGAAACCAATGTTATTTCCATAAACACACTGGATACAGAAGAAGATGCGGCAAACACCCTATCAAAATACGATTTTATTGCTCTGCCGGTTGTAGACAAGGAAAACCGTATGGTTGGAATTATCACATTCGATGATGTAATGGATATCATCCAGGACAATGCAACGGAAGACTTTTCAAAAATGTCCGCTGTTTCGCCAAGTGAGGAATCATATTTCAAGACGCCTGTTATGAAACACGTGAGAAACAGAATTGTATGGCTGCTTGTTCTGATGTTTTCAGCCACAATAACAGGCATGGTAATCAACCACTATGAGGCTGCCTTTGCAGCAGTTCCTATCCTTGTATCATTTATTCCTATGCTTTCAGGCACAGGCGGAAACTCCGGTTCACAGACCTCTGCTGTTGTAATCAGAGGTATGGCTATCGGTGAAATTGAGCTGAAAGACT
>JBJFBR010000236.1:0-1627 GCA_051888545.1 Oscillospiraceae bacterium | reverse complement strand
ACCTCTGCTGTTGTAATCAGAGGTATGGCTATCGGTGAAATTGAGCTGAAAGACTTTTTCAAGGTTTTGTTCAAAGAATTCCGGATAGCCATTGTGTGCAGTGTTATACTTGCTGTTGCAAACGGTATAAGAATATTTATAATGTACAACGATTTGCGGTTATCCATAACGGTGGGAGGAGCAATAATTGCTACTGTTATTATTGCCAAGCTTATTGCCTGCATACTTCCTATGGCAGCTAAAAAGCTTCACCTTGACCCTGCGGTTATGGCGGCACCGATTATCACTACTATTGTTGATACCTGTTCTATAATGGTATTCTTTATGATTGCAACAGTTGTTTTCGGACTGTAATAATAGTATATAAGCTCGTAAGGTCTTGTTTACTGGACTTTACGAGCTTTTTATGATATAATTATAAAAAAATTAAGCACAACTTAAATTCGGGGAAAATATATATGCAAATAAAAAAACGATTTCAGCCTTTAGGACAGCGAATTATAAAATCATCTGCAGGCGTATTCCTTTGCTTTCTGGTATATCTCATCAGGGGCAAAAGCGGCATACCTTTTTATTCAATGCTGGCAGTACTATGGTGCGTTCAGCCTTATGCAGGCAAAACTCTTGTCAATGCACTCCAGCGTTCTCTGGGAACACTTATAGGTGCTTTTTTCGGGCTCATCTCCATTCTTGTGGAAATATATCTTTTTGACATTTATGATACCTTCTGGGGTTATTTTTTTACAGCCGCAATGATTATTCCTGTTATATATTCCACAGTGGTTATAAACAAGAAAAATGCCTCTTATTTCTCCTGCGTGGTATTTTTAAGCATTACCGTTATGCACATTACCGACAGCAATCCCTTTATATTTGTTCTTAATCGTGTAATTGATACTTTTATCGGCATTGCAATAGGCATAATTGTCAACACTGCAAGACTTCCCAGAAGAAAAGTCAAAGACACATTATTTGTGGCTGATTTTGATGATATGGTCACACCCGTAAATCAACAGCTTTCAGCATACTCAAAGGTAGAAATAAACCGAATGCTTGATGACGGAGTTAAATTTACCATTGCCACAATGAGAACTCCTGCATCACTTATGAAAGTCACAGAAAACGTAAATCTTAATCTTCCGGTTATAGTAATGGACGGTGCGGCACTTTATGATATGGCCGAAAAGACATATCTGAAAGCATATATAATTTCCAATTCCACAACACAAAAGCTGACAGATATGATAAAAGAAGAAGGTCTGAACTGCTTTTTAAATGCTCTTTGCGACGACACTCTGATTATATATTATGACAAGCTGGAAAATGAGGCGGAAAAGAAAATATACAGCACGCTGAAAAAATCGCCGTACCGAAATTATATAAATCGTGCTCCGTCAGATGAAGACAGGATTATCTATATTATGCTTATTGACAAGACGGAAAAAATACAGAAGTTTTACAGCAAGCTTATTTCCACAGAGCTTGGACAAAAGCTTAAAATTCTTTCTTATCCTTCCGATGATTTCAAAGGATACAGCTACATAAAAATATACAACAAAAATGCAATAAGACAAAATATGATTCAGTATCTTGCAAACGGTGTAGACACAAATTCCGTTATAACCCT
>JBJFBR010000235.1:0-6174 GCA_051888545.1 Oscillospiraceae bacterium | reverse complement strand
GTATAATCATCGCTTACATCAGCACCTTTAAGCTGTGACGACGGCTTGTCAGTTTCATTCATCCGGCGGTGCAATATATATGTATGTGCCAGTACAGCTTGTGCTTTCAGTGCGTTATCCTCAAATTTAGCCGGCATCTGAGCCATAACTGCACCGATTATATAATTTTCTGTTTTTATAGATTCAACCTTTCCCGATTCTTCAAACAGTATTTTAACAGTATCAATATCTTTTAGTTCATCAGTGCTTGTGGCTGTTAATACTATGCATGGCAGCCACAGCAAAACAATGGCAAATATAAGCATCACACAAATTTCCTTTTTCATTTCGCTTGTCCTTTCAAATTAGCTTTTTATAAATATATGCAGGGAATTTGCAGTTTATTACTTTACATAACAAAAACGGACGGCTTGAAACCGTCCGTTTGCTTGTATATTCAATTATTCCGCAGAAATTATATAGTAATAAACAGGCTGTCCGCCATTAATGAGGTTTACATCTACATGACTGAATTTGTTTGCAACCTGATCACGCAATGCTATTGCATCATCTTCTGAAACATCTGCACCGTAAATGATATTTACAAAGGAACTGCTGCCTTTGATAATATGCTTTGAAAGCTTATAGGCTGCTTTTGCCAGATCTTTTTCGACAAATACTATTTTGCCTTCTGACATACAAAGTATTTCGCCTTTTTTAATAGCCTTATCGTCAACATCTGAATCTCTCGCAGCAAAAGTTATCTGTCCTGTGGCAACACTATCTATAGCCTCGGTCATAGCCAATCTGTTGTTATTGAAATCGCCGTCAGGGTCAAAAGCCAGCATTGCTGACATACCTTGAGGAATTGTGCGGGTCTGTAAAACACATACATTTCTGTCCGCAAGCTTGGCCGCCTGCTCTGCTGCCATAATAATATTCTTGTTGTTGGGAAGTACAAATACATTTTCAGCAGGACACTGCATAATTGCTTCAAGAATATCCTCAGTAGAAGGATTCATTGTCTGACCGCCGCCGACAATGCAGTCCACTCCACAGTCCCTGAACATTGCCTGAACACCTTTTCCTGCTGCAACTGCAACAAATCCAAAGGTTTTTTCAGGTTTAACCGACTTAAACTCACGCTTAGCTTCTTTTTTCTTTTTCTGGTGCTGAAGCTTCATATTTTCAATCTTCGGCAGATTTATATATCCGAATTTCAAAGCCTTCTGAATAGCCTTACCGGGATCGTTTGTATGAACGTGTACCTTAATTATAGAATCATCCTCAACCACAACAACGCAGTCACCGATAGTTTCAAGATAAGCACGCAGCTTTGATGAATCAGCACAGTCAGCCTTTTTATTTATAATCATTTCAGTACAGTAAGTGAAATTTATCTCAGCATCATACTGCCCCACAACAGAAGAAAAGTCCTGAACCGTAGGCTGTGAAACTTGTGATTTTTCCTCCTTAGGCACTATTCCCTTGCCGAGAAAAACATCTCTCATAGCCTCAAAAATTACAACCAAGCCTTTTCCGCCTGAGTCGACAACTCCGGCTTTTGCAAGGGCAGGCAAAAGCTTTGGAGTCTTTTCCAGAGTTTTTGCAGCCTGCTCGCAGACAATTTTCCAAAGCTCTGCGGGATCCGGATTTTCGTTCAGAACTTCCCTTGCCTTTTCGGCAGACTCTCTTGCAACTGTCAATATTGTACCCTCAGTTGGGTTCATAACCGATTTATATGCACCTTCAACGCCATTTTCCAATGCCGCTGCAATTTCCCTGCTGCCTATTTTATTGTGGTTTGCAAAACTTTTTGCAAAGCCTCTGAAAATAAGCGAGAGGATAACTCCGGAGTTTCCTCTTGCCCCTCTCAGCAATGCCGTTGCGGCAGTCTGTGCCACCGTAGAACAGGTCACATCATCGTTCATATTATAAAGCTCAGGAAGAGCATTTGATATAGTCATAGACATATTTGTTCCGGTATCACCGTCCGGAACAGGAAAAACATTCAATTCATCCACAGCAGATTTTTGATTTGAAATACTATGGGCACCGCTTATTATTGCATCTCGCAAAATTTTTCCGGTAATCACAATTTATCCCCCTGTTTAATAAATATATACTTTATACCACTTTGTCAACAAAAATATTAACTACAGCGTCACTAAGTCCTGCCTGCTCGCTGAGAACAAACTGGATTTTATGGGATACGCTGTCAGCGATAGCCTGAACATTTACGCCGTATGATACAGAGATATGCAAGTCAACAATAACTTTATTGTCCTGACGTTTTATGATTACGCCTTTATCTGAAAAATTATTTTTCAGCACTGCGTCTTCAGCACTTTGTATTGCACCGTAGGCATTCATTCCCACGACACCAAAACAGTTCTTTGCAGTTTCGGTTACAATCTGTCTGATAAATTTGTCTGTAAACTTAATTGTGCCAAGATGATTTTGTTTCTTTATCATGCTATCACTCCCAAAAAATCAATTTAACCATATTATTATATCACACTTATTTCAATTTTGCAAGACATAAGCATATTAATGCATATATTCTTAAATATACAAAAATCCTTGATTATAATCTTTTTTTATGTTATAATGATGTTATATTAATAAAAAGAACAGGGAGATTATATTTATGCTATATACCGTTAAAAATGATAGAATTGAAATTTCATCAGATACTTCCGGTGCAGAACTTCATTCTGTTAAAAGCAATGGTCTTGAATACCTATGGCAGTGCGGTCCGTCATGGAAAAGATATGCACCTATCCTCTTTCCGTTTATCTGCTCGCCAAAAGACAGAAAATATTCTGCAAAAGGAAAAGAATACACTATGCCCGGCAACCACGGATTCGCCCGTGATTCTGAATTTGAGCTTTTTGAACAGGCAGAAAACTCTGTAGCGTTTATTCTTAAATCAAGTGATGAAACATTAAAGGTTTATCCTTATGAATTTGAATTTGTTGTAAAATATACACTTGAGGACAATAAAGTTGTTGTAAGCAATATTGTAAAAAATACAGGAAATGATGATATGTATTTTTATGTAGGAGGACATCCTGCATTCAACTGCCCTCTTGAAGAAGACCTGAACTTTGATGATTATTATGTGGAATATGAAAAAAACGAAACAATCGTTCAACCACTGCCCGACGGAAAAAGCAGAGTTATAATTGACGGTACAAACAAATATAATTTATCAAGAGAGCTTTTTGATTTTGATGTTATAATGAAAGACAAGCCGGTTTCAAAAACAGTTTCATTAAAATCAGATAAATCAAAACATTCCGTAACAGTTGAATTTCCCGAAAGTGAGTGTATTGCCGTTTGGTCCCCAACAGGTGACAACAATGCAAAATTTGTTTGTCTCGAACCTTGGACGACAGTTCCAACCTATGCAGATGACGATGACTTTGCATTGGAAAATAAAAAGCACGCAATAAAACTAGTTTCAGGAAAAGAATACACATATACATATTATATCAGAATTGACTGAGGTAAATAAATGAAAGCAGTAATTCAACGTGTTAAGTATGCAGAAGTTGTTGTTGACAATGCCTCTATCGGCAAAATTAACAACGGATTGCTTGTACTTTTGGGTGTAGGGCATAATGATACTGAAGCTGACTGCGAAAAGCTTGCAGACAAAATATCCAAACTGAGAATTTTTGCAGATGAAAACGATAAAACAAATCTTTCTGTCAATGATATAAACGGAGACATTCTTGTTGTATCACAGTTTACACTGTTTGCCGATTGTCATAAGGGTAATCGTCCGAGCTTTATAAATGCAGGCGAGCCCCAGGAATCAAACAGATTATATGAAAAATTTCTTGAGATTATTGACTCTAAAATCAAGGGAAATATTCAGCACGGCATTTTTGGCGCCGATATGAAAGTTTCTCTGCTTAATGACGGCCCGTTTACAATAATTTTAGAATGTGTCAATGGTGAAATTTTAAAATAATCTGAAACACCTGACCAATATATTCTATTTATGGTGATTGCTATGAACAAAAAAATTAGAACTCCTATTTTACTTGCTTTGAGCTGTATTATGCTTTCAGGCTGTAATATTCCCGGAATTACAAAAAACAATAATCAGGATGATGAAGACGACTACCTGCTTTATACAAACAGCAGTCAGATTTCTGATACTTCTCAGATGTCTGACAGTGAAGAGTGGGTAATGAAACCAAAAATTTCAGCAACTAATATAATTGTTCCTGATTTGAGCCATATTGATACCTCGCAAAAAACAAACAAAGCTTTTATAAATGTTGCCATTATATATAACGGCGGTAAATATGGCTTTATCACTTATGACGGTGATATTTTTGTCGAGCCGAAATACGATTATTACTACATTGGCTCAAACGGCGATATGATTCTATATAATATAGAAGACGGTTCAGTCAAAACCTGTATAGTATATGCAAACGGGAAATTAGACTACGGTGCTGAACTTCCCGAAAACAATGATCCACAGTATTATTGGGATACTGAAAGCCAGAAAGTCTTTGTAAAGTATTCTAATGAAAACTATGCAAAAGAGTATACCGGTGATTTAACAGTAGCACCGATTACGGCAAGCGTTACTCAGATTGACAATGATACCTATGCCGTTCACAAAGAGGAAAACTCAAAATACGGCTTAGTACAAAATAATAAAATCATTCTTGATTTTGAATATGATGATTGCTATGCTCCACCGTACAGAGATGCTGTGGATACTGCTGTTGCATTAAAATCCGGCGATAAATGGAAATATGTGAATCTTGACGGCGAAGAAATTATAAAAGCACAGTGCAGTGATATTTTAAGCTCATTTAATGCCTCAAATTCTCAGGAAAATCCGCACCCGTATTTGTATAATGAAAATCTGCTGCCTGTTAATATAAATTCAAAATTCAGCTATTATAATATGAATGGTGATTGTATTACAAAATCCTATGACCAGGCACGTCCTGTAATTAACGGAAGGGCATGGGTAAAAACCAATGACCAATGGGGAGTTTTAAAGCTGGGTAAGATCAAGGAAATCAAGTTTACTACAACGACTACCACAACGACCACCACCACATCATATACACACTCTTCTACGAGCAGTACTTCGGATACTACTGCGGAATCAAAAACTACTAAAGCAAAAACAAAGACTTCCAGTAAACATAAAACACAAACTACTAAGAAATATACAACTTCCAAATCTCAAAGCAAGCCCATAACTACTCAGAAAAATGAAGTTACCACAACAAAAGAAGAAACCACTGCACCTGCTCCTACAACCCCTCCTCAGACAACAAATGCTCAACCTGAAACAACTAAAAAGGACCACTGATCAATAGTGGTCCTTTTTTAGAATAAAAGAGGAAAATATATAATATCGGGACATTTATATAATTGAAAAAAAGGTGATATTTTAGTTCAGGCGTCCCTTACCTTATGTTTTGTATTATAAAGTTCTTATGTGACAAATATATGATAATGCTTTGAAACATAATCTCACAAATCAATTTTTTCACTTATAGGCGGTCTGTTCATAAGTGCAGAAATAGTGGTAATAGGCTTTGCACCGTTGAACAAAACATTTGCAAGCTGGTCAGTTATAGGCATTTCAACACCCAGTCTTTCAGACAACAGCTTTGCATTTTTTGTGCAGGCATATCCTTCAACTGTTCCTACACGTTCAATAGCTTCCTGAGGGTCAATACCTTTTCCAATGAGCATTCCTGCTTTTCTGTTTCTGCTGTGCATGCTGCAACAGGTAACAATCAAATCTCCGATGCCGCTTAATCCGCTGAAAGTTTCAGCCTTTGCACCCATTGCCACGCCAAGCGTTGCAATTTCCTTCATACCTCTTGTCATAAGTGCAGCCTTTGTGTTGTCACCCAGTTCAAGTCCGTCGCACACTCCTGCTGCAAGTGCAATAACATTTTTAAGTGAACCGCCAATCTCACATCCCAAAACATCATCGCTGACATAAATTCTGAAATTCCCGCACATTAAAGTTTCCTGAACATATTTTGATACTTCAGTTGAATCAGAAGCCACGACCACAACTGTCGGCACACCCCTTGCAAGCTCTTCAGCGTGAGAAGGACCTGTAAGTATAGCAACAGGATTATTGGGAAAACATTCTTCAGTAACCTCACTCATAGGCTTGAGCGTATCGTTTTC
>JBJFBR010000234.1:0-6337 GCA_051888545.1 Oscillospiraceae bacterium | reverse complement strand
GCAATTTCCTTTGGTACTTTTACTCCCGGGAGCTTTGAACGCAGCTCACCGGTTCTTTTTATAATATCAATTTCATCCTGGAACTTTGACCATACAGTTACGTTGTGTCCTCTGTTATGGCAAAGTATGGCCAATGCAAGACCAAATCCTCCTGAGCCTAAAATTACAATATCAGCCACAAAAGTCACCCTTTCAGCGATTTATTTTTCTTTTTTGCTTTTGAATGAGAACTTATTTTCAGTTCCTGCAATAAGTCTTTTTATGTTTGAACGGTGCATATAAATTATGCAGCTTGCAATAAGTATAGCAACGATCATATCAGGTACAGCACCTTTTGTATGTCTTAGCATCTGTGTGATTATAGTGAAAATCGGATAGCTTACAGCTGCGCAAATAGAACCAATGGAAATGTATTTGGTTATTGCCACAATTATAACAAAAAGTGACACTGAAAGCAAACATGTCAAAGGATCAATGGCAAGAAGAGTTGACGCCGCAAGAAGTACGCCTTTTCCGCCGTGAAATCCGTAAAAGACAGGAAAAATATGACCAAGCATTACTGCAAAACCGGCTATGTACCCAATAAACATTGTATTATCAAAAAAAGTAACCCCAAAAACATATGTAACAACCAATCGGCATATAAGTACGGCTATAACGCCTTTTGCAAGGTCACATAATAAGGTGGCAAGAGCAGGACCTTTTCCGTAAACTCTGAATACATTTGTAAGTCCTGCATTATTGCTTCCGTATTTTCTGATGTCATCATGCTTTGCAATTTTGCATACTGTGATAGCAGAATTTATACTGCCGATTAAATAAGATATCACTATTGTAAAAACAATAGCTGTAATTTTTAATAACATATATAATTCTCCTCAAACTATTTTACATCATTTCTGTCACGCTCACGTACTTTAAGCACTATTGGTGTTCCGTCAAGAGCAAAAGTCTCCCTTATCTGATTTTCAATATATCTTCTGTAGGAAAAATGGAATAGGTCTGCTCTGTTCACAAAAGCCACAAATGTAGGCGGTCTTGTGGAAATCTGAGTCATATAATAGATTTTCAGTCTTCTTCCCTTGTCGGAAGGCGGCTGTAAGCGTGAAGTTGCATATGCAAGCACATCATTAAGCTTGCCGGTTGGAATTCGTATAGAATTCTGGTCGAAAGTATATTTTATAAGATCAAAAAGCTTGTCAATTCTTAAACCGGTCTTGGCAGAGATAAACACAAACGGCACATAGCTCATAAAACTGAAATCCTGCTGAAGTTTTTTCTTGTATTCATCCATTGTATTGGTGTCTTTTTCCACAGCGTCCCATTTGTTTACTGCCACAACACAAGCTTTGCCCTTTTCGTGAGCATATCCTGCCACCTTTGAATCCTGCTCAGTAAAGCCTACTGTTGCATCAATAACAATAACAGCAACATCTGCCCGGTCAACAGCCATAAATGAACGCAGAACGCTGTATCTTTCAACATTTTCAAGCACCTTTGATTTTTTTCGGATACCTGCTGTGTCAATAAGTACAAACTTGTCTTCACCGCGTTCAAAGTATGTGTCTGTAGCGTCACGGGTAGTTCCTGCAATGTCAGAAACTATAGCACGTTCTTCTCCGCATATTTTATTTATAATTGAAGATTTGCCCACGTTCGGCTTGCCAATGATTGCTACCTTCATAACATCATCGCCGTAGTCGTCACCCTTGTCCTCAGGCAAATCTTTCAAAACCTCATCAAGCAAATCACCAGTACCGTGACCGTGAACAGATGATACAGCTATAGGATCCCCAAGTCCCAGGTTATAAAACTCGTAGAAGTCAGCAGGTAAATCTCCCACATTGTCACATTTATTTACACAAAGCACAATAGGCTTGCCGCTCTTTTGCAGCATATGAGCAACATCGTAATCTGTTGCAGTTACTCCGCAGGTAATGTCTGTTACTAGAATAATAACATCTGCTTTGGTTATGGCAAGCTCCGCCTGTCTTCTCATCTGTGACAGAATAACATCATTTGAATCAGGCTCAATTCCTCCTGTATCAACAAGCATAAACTCATGACCCAGCCATTCGCATTTTGCATATATTCTGTCCCTTGTAACTCCCGGGGTATCCTCAACGATAGATAATCTTTGTCCTATTAATTTATTAAACAAAGTTGATTTTCCAACGTTAGGTCTGCCCACAACGGCAACTATAGGCAAAGACATTTATACCATTCCTTTCATTTGTTTATACTCTGTTACTATATTCCCAGCATGCACTCAAGCAATTCGTAACCGTTGTTATCTGACGGACGAATATGAATATCAAGTGCTTTTTCCACATCTGATACAGATAAATCATCTAAAAATACAGGCTCATCAGTTTTAAGCATAACCTTTCCAATTATAAGCTCATCACCTAAATCTCTGTCTTTAAGATGGTCAATTAAATCTCCTGCGGTGATAAGCCCGGTTACAGTTATAGTTTCACCAAAAAAGTGATTGATTATTTTAACTACGTTGACTTTCAGCTTAGGAAATTTATCCATAGCCTTTTGTGCAAGCATTTTTTGAAACTCATAAACTGCCGCACCTGTTGCAATAGTTACAGTTCTTTCCCCGCAGTCATTATATTCATCCAAAGCCTGATTAAACTCATCTTCCAGCGAACGCAGCAATCCTACACCGTTTTCATACTGAGGATAATCCTCGTAAAAATCTGTGGGAGGAATTTCACGCTCTGCAAGAAGATAAAACTCATCAGCGGGGAAAACCATTCTTGTACCATATTTTTCATAGCACTGCTTTTGCTTGGCTTCAATAATGTCAATTACATCTGCTGCACCTTTTTTGTCAAAGCAGTGCAATGGAAACAAGCCTTCACGAAACTTTGTAAGCCCAACAGGTACAACAGCCACCGACTGGACATTCGGCATAAGCGCCTCAAGGTCGTTTAATGTTCTTTTCAGCTCGTCACCGTCATTTATATCAGGGCAGCATACGATCTGACAGTTCAGCATAAGACCGCTGTCTGCAATCATTTTTAAATATTTCAGCTTTTCTCCTGCAAAACGGTTGTTCATCATCTTGCATCTGAGTTCAGGATTTGTGGTATGCACCGAAACATTAATATTAAGCCGCATATCAATAATCCGCTTAATATCATCATCGTTAAGATTAGTCAGGGTGACATAATTTCCCTGTAAAAAAGATAAACGAGCGTCATCATCTTTAAAATAAAGTGTTTCACGCATATCAGGGGGCATCTGGTCAATAAAGCAGAAAATGCACTTGTTTGAGCATGACTGCTTTTTATCCATAAGGAATGATTCAAACTCCATTCCCAAGTCATCATATTCCGACTTTTCTATACTTTTGGTATATTCGGTATCCTCACGCTGGAGTTTAAGTTCAATCTTATCATCAGCCGAATAAAACATATAATCAAGAACATCATGAATTTCATGACCGTTCAGTGATAAAAGAATATCCCCCGGCTTTATATGACAATGATATGCGGGACTATGCTTAACAATTCCGGTTACAGTTACAGACATTGTATTTTCCTTTCTAAACAATACAAAAAGCAGAGAAGGAAGTGCATCCTCCTCTGCCCTAAAAGCTTAGTATGGGATAGCACATAAGCGCTATTCCGTTAAAGCAATAATCAAAAATTAGTCTTCGTCCTTTTTGATTACCTGAACACCCTTATAGTATCCACATTCCTTGCAAACCTTATGTGGAGCGATCAATGCGCCACAATTTGAACACTTTGTAAGTGCCGGTGCATCTAATTTCCATACTGCTGAACGTCTTTTATCACGTCTTGCTTTAGAAACCTTTCTCTTTGGTACTGCCATTTTGGCACCTCCTCTTTAGAAAATAGATTAATTGCTATTCAGGAACAGTTACATTCACCTTCATTCAAATCTTGTCCGCAAACGTAACACAAGCCCCTGCAGTCTTCCCTGCAAAGAATCTTTGTAGGCAGCTGTAACAACAAATCTGAAATAGCTAATTGATTTATATCAAGAGTATAATCCGGACAAACCACATACTCATCATCAGGATTTTGTCCCGAATGAATTAACGTATGATTAAAGCTGTAATCATATTCCCGATCAAACTCTTTCAGACATCTGTCGCAGATTTGGTGCAAAGTGAACTTACAGTTAAACCTGAGTTCAACAATACCAGCTCTATTTTCAATCTCACCCAAAATTGCGATTGGCGTCACAAGGGATTGCTGCAAATCGGAATAATCCAATTCATCAGCATTAATACTGAAATCGAGCTTTTTGACCTCTCCTTCAATATCAAACAACTGTTTTAGCTGTAAAACCATAATAACACCTCAAACATCACAAAGTAAATTATACCACGAATTGAGTAGTTTTGTCAATAGTATTTTACTGTTTATTAAAAATTATTTTATAAATGCTCTTACCTTTGCAGGAAGATCTTCCACATCAGCAGAAACTGTGAAAACGATTTTAGTGTTTTTAGCAAGCATTGCAACCTTTTCGATCATGTCGCCAAAAGCGTCATAATCTTTTCCGCCGATTTTAAGTATACCGTCAACATAAACTTCCTGAATATCATAGTTTCCAGCGAGCATACCTGCAACGAAACCATAGAAAGCATCAAAGCTGTTGATTCCATATTCTTCTGTGTCAACAAGTCTTACACTGTGAGGAATATCATATGTGAGCTTCATTCCTCTTTCAATGCATACAACATTGCCTGTTGCATTTGAAGCAGCTTCCTTTATAGCGTCAACCAAAATTTTAGTTTTTCCTGTACCCTTTTTTCCTGGTATTAAATTAATCATAATAGAACTCCATTCCGTCTGAAAAGACATTTATTTTATATTTTATAGCTTTAATGCTAAAAATCCTGAATCTTATTTAATTTTAGCCTCAAGATCAGCCTTTTGAGATTCATAACCCGGCTTGCCAAGAAGAGCAAACATATTCTTCTTATAACTTTCAACGCCCGGCTGATTGAAAGGATTTACTCCCAGCATATATCCTGAAATTGCACATGCTTTTTCAAAGAAGTAAATCATTTCACCAAGATTTTCTTCATCAAGCTTGTCAACCTCAAGAACAATATTAGGAACTCCGCCTTCTGTATGAGCAAGAACAGTACCCTGAAATGCTTTTTTGTTTACAACAGACATATTCTGATTTGTAAGGAAGTTTAATCCGTCAAGATTTTCAGCGTCATTTTCAAGGAAAATATCCTGCTTAGGCTCTTTTATATCCACAACTGTTTCAAACATAATTCTTGAACCGTCCTGAATGAACTGACCAAGAGAATGCAAATCTGTGGAGAATGTTGCGGCGGCAGGGAAAATACCCTTGTGGTCCTTGCCTTCACTTTCTCCGAAGAGCTGTTTGAACCATTCAGCCATCATGCCGAAGCTCGGGTCGTATGATACAAGAATTTCAACGCTCTTGCCTTTGCTGTATAGAATATTTCTGAGTGCAGCATATTTATAGCAGTCATTTCCGTCATCTTTGGAGAATTTTTCTCTTCCCGTCTGTGCACCGTGCATAAGCTTGTCAATGTCGCCGCCTGCAACAGCAATAGGAAGCAATCCGACAGCAGTAAGTACTGAGAATCTTCCGCCCACATCGTCAGGAATAACAAAAGTTTCATAACCTTCAGTATCTGAAAGTTCTTTAAGTGTACCTCTTGCCTTGTCTGTTGTAGCAAATATACGGTTTTTAGCCTCTTCCTTGCCGTACTTGTCTTCAACAAGCTTTTTAAAAACTCTGAAAGCTAATGCAGGTTCGGTAGTAGTACCCGACTTGGAAATAACATTTACACAGATATCCTTACCCTCGCATATGGAAAGAATCTCACTGAGATATGCAGGGCTTATGTTGTTGCCAACGAAGTAAATATCCGGTGTATCTTTTTTCAAGTTATTATAAAACGGTGATTTCAAAAGCTCAATAGCAGCTCTTGCTCCCAGATATGAACCGCCTATTCCGATAACGATAAGCACATCAGCTTTTTCCTGAATGCGCTTTGCAGCAGCCTTAATTCTTTCAAATTCAGACTTATCGTAGTCAACAGGAAGGTCAACCCAGCCTAAAAAATCGTTACCCAATCCATTGCGTGACTCAAGATTGTTATGTGCAGCGGTTACAAGGTGTGCAACTGCGTCCAACTCATGATCATTGATAAATGGTTTAAGGTATTCAGCGTTAAGCTTAATAGCCATATCAATCATTTCCTTTCCTCTATTGATATTATAATTATTATACAATATTTTATATATTTTTTCAAGCCTAAATGTCAATTTGTTCAAAGCTTTGTGCAATTAATACAAACGAA
>JBJFBR010000233.1:0-6481 GCA_051888545.1 Oscillospiraceae bacterium | reverse complement strand
ATTCACAGATAATTCGGTTTTACTGTTGTATATATTGGACAGTAAGCAAATGTTATTGCTATTTTTTCTTAACAATAAATTAAACATAGATTAACTCAACAGGGGTAATATATCAATACAATTACTATACAATGCAGATTGTTGATGATATATTACTAGAATGACCTGATTACATTCTGGACTATTGCCAACACCTCAGGCTATATGCAGTTTGATGTACAAAAATCCAGTTATTCAGCTGACATATGTTCTGTAGTACTAAGAAAGAAATAAATATACTCTGTTTTACAACATAGTTAAAAAAATAATATAAAACTTGTTTTATGGCTGGCATTTTCGCCAGCCATCAGTCTGTCGCAATGCATATTATTAAATAAGCATTGCTTTACATTTAATTTATCTCCTTGTAAGAGTTGCTTTCTCACCATCTACACAAGCTTCTATATTATTTGACTTTATAATAAAATAGCCTGAATGGGTGCCACCCAATCCACCAACAATATTATTGAAGTAAATAGTATTATTTTCAATCTTTCCTGCACCATTGAAGTACTCTTTGGTTATAGTACGACTAGAGCTTAATATTGAATATTGCCAATAACAACTATCATTATTAGAAACATCTAATGTCAATATTAAGAATTCTCCATAACTTGACTCTCCAGCGTAGTCACCAGAAAGATAAGATAAATTTAACTTTGTTGTGGTTGCTTTTGTAGTAGTTGTTGGCGGTGTAGTAGTGGTAGTTGTAGTGGTATTAGTTTTGGGGGTTGTAGTGGTCGTTTCAGAAGTAGTTGTAGTTGTAGATAAAGCAGTTGTTTGTGAAGCCGTAGTTGAAACAGAACTCACTTTAACAGCATCATCATTACTTTTCCCGTTTTTGTGTCCGCTGTACACAAAATATCCCAAAGTGATTACAGCTATAAATAAAATAATACACACTATGCTTATAATTATTATGGGAATGTTCGGCTTTGTTGCATTTTTTTGCTTCGGATTATCGGTATTGATACTATATGTATCTGTTATTTCAGGCTCATCAAACACATATCCACATAATGTGCATTGCTGAGCATTGTCTTCAAGGGAACAACCACAATTAGGACAATTTTTCATATTACACAGTCCTTTCTGTTATTGCAAAGAATCAATATAGTAACCTAAATCACTCTTGGGATTTATCTCGCTTAAGTCATAAACTTTACCAATATCTTCAAATGAAACACCGTTTAAAATTCCAAGCTTTGCTTTATCTTCTGTTGTCAGAGCAAATTCTATACCCCACTTCTGACCGTCAATATTTACCCATGCCGTCATTCCGAATGTTCCGCCATCAAGCTTTGCACCGTCAAAATGATAAATGTCTTTTAACTCGTTATAGGTCATTCCTATAGTTGCTTTATCATCAATCTTTCCGCCGGGCAAAACCTGAACTGTACATACAGTATCACTATCAGGTATCTCTGAAGCCTCCATATACATAAATCCGAATTTATAATATGGAAATTTTCCTGTATTTTTTAATGCGACAACATTTTGCTGACCAATGGAAGCAGTATCTACATCGTAAATACTGTTAAAGTACTGACTAATCAGTTCTCCTTTTGTGACGTTAGTGAGATTTTTCGCATATACTTCCGGTTTGGCAGTAGTTGTAGTTGTCTTTTTTGTTGTAGCTGCTGTAGTCGTTGTGGTAGTAGTTGTAGTAGTAGGCTCAGTTGTTGTGGTGGTTGTCGGCGATGTACCTGTGGTCGTGCTTGTCGTTGTAGTATTTTCAGCAGCTGAAACAGCTGACGAGTTTACTCCCGCTTGTTTGTTATCAGAATTTTTATTGTTATTTACAAGACCAAAAATCAGGAATACAGCAATTAATGCCAGAACAACACATACTATACTCAAAACAATCAATGGTACTTTTGAGGATTTCTGCTTTTCAGTTTTAGCAACAGGTGTTTCAGGTACTGGGTTTTCTATATTATTTTCCTGTTCATTTACAAATTTACATCCGCATAATATACATTCCTTGGCTTGTTCATCATTTTCAGCACCGCAATTAGGACATAACATTGAGTATCAATCCCTTCTTAGTTTTTCTTTTTAGTCATATCAAGACCGTAATACGTCATAAAACCGACTACTGCTGTCAGAATGTAAGATAAAAGCAGCAGCCAGAATCCAATCTGTGTTGTGGCACTTGTTTTCATAGCGTCTCCGCCAAATGCTGAAATGGCACTGTTAGCTTTGTTAAGTGCCTGTGTAGCTTCTGATTTTAATACTACAGTTATCAGAATTTCAAATATAATTGACAATGAAGGCACAACTATAGCAATTATTTTTCTGTATGGTTTAAGCTGACTTATGTAGTTCATAATGATTAAAAGTAAAGGTCCTATAAATAAAAATGCTGAAATAAATGTACCATCCTTACCAAACAAAGCAGTAATTCCTGAAAACTTTGTTATCTGCTGCATTTCTCCTTCACCTGCAACAACTTTAAAAAACGGAAGCACAGTAAATATTAATGATAAAAGTGCGCATATTGCCATTGCATTTTTTCTGATAAATTCATTCTTAATAGGTATACCTTTTTCATCACTTTCAGATGATTTCGGCGCATTTCCATTATCTGTCTTATTTAGAGCTTTAGCCGATGAACTTATTTTGGAAACTGCATTTGATGCTGTGGATGAAATTGTTGAAACTATATTTCCTGTATTAATGCCTGCACCTATAGGCGATTTTACTTTTGTTTTTTTATTTTTATATACCACATCAACATTTTTAGGACAATTATCAATAAGCGGTTTCATAAATTCAATATTTCCAGCAAATTCAATAGTGTAAATATCAATGCCTATGAAATCTGCAAGTTCATTAAAAATACCTTTCCAGTTCAAATCTCTTATTTGTATTGGATTTATCCATTCATCTATTGAACGGTTCTGTATTCTTTCGGTATCAAATATTGAACCGTTCACAGTAATTTTAGTAGAGAACGGATTTTCGCTGTAAAGGATTATAACCTTATTGTCAGTACTCACCAGTTTAACCGGAAAATTCTCCATTGCCTGTTTTAAGATATCGAATGAACTGCTGTCACCATAATAGAATATGGTAAACTCATCTACGGATGTAAACTTTCTCAGCTCTTCATACAAACCACTCCATTTCACACCCTTAATACAAAACGGATATGCCAGGTCTTCAATGGTCATTTCACTGATATTTGAAGTATCAAATACTTTGTCATTACAAGTAATTTTAATGTTTCTGGGATTTTCTTGATAGCTGACCTTTACAATAGTGTTCATAATAATACTCTCCTTTACAAATTATTAATTTTTATCATATTTTCTTTATTTTTCCTCTTATCCACCTTTCAGTATAAGAATATTTTTTTGCCAACTGCTTTATGTTAGTACCGTCATATTCTTCTTGGATTTTTTGCTCAACATATTCTTTTGAATATAGTCTTTTGGGCAGCGAAATTTGCTGACCATTATATGTACTGTATATTTTCAAGGTGCATTCAAGACCTATAAGTTCAATCAAATCTTGATAGATTTGGTTATAACATTTGCAGTTGTCATCATTCAATTCATATTTCTCCATTTCGTTAAAATTTGACATTTTTAATTATAGGATAATCAAAAAGAAATAGCAAATGAAAATTTCCTTTAAATTACCATTTAATTAAAACATAATTTACCTCACCTCTTTATTTTATAATACTACACCTTATCCGTCTGAAAATATAAAGCATCTTTTCAGTTCAAATCTCTTTTTCGCTGTACCATTTCTTTTATCCAATTAAAGTATATCATATCAACCTGACAGCTATATGTCCCTTAAAAAATAGTTTACAAAAAAAGTCTTGCCTGATATTAATTCAGGCAAGACTATAATTATATATTTAATTCTGAAAACTCCTGACAGTTATATTGTCTCCATCTGATAAAACTACATATATATAATTTCCGATATATGTGCAGCGCTCCGCACAATAGGTTTCCAATCCTGAATCAAAACTATTGGTTTCTATAATTTTGTTGTTTTTTATTTCAAACACTTTTACTCCGGTAACATCCTGATTATAATATGTTACAAACGGAATTGCATAATAGTTTTTATCATTATTAACAAGCAGTGCCTTAGGATTATCCTGAGCCTCTGAATAGGTGCTTCTGTAAGTCCTGCTATCCAAGACCTTTGGATTATTACTGTCACTGATATCAAAAAGAGCAAGTTTTAATCCGTCCATTACTTCTCCTCCGAAAATATTGTCAGTAGCATAACCTATACCCAACAGAGTATTTTCGTCAACAGGATGAAGCATTGTGGAAAACCCTGAAATCTTTACGCTGCCTTTAATTTGAGGATCTTCAGGATCAGACAAATCAATTATAAAAAGCGGATCTGTCTGCTCATAGGTTATAAGGTATGCTGTATTCCCTATATATTTTACCGCTTCAATATGCTCATTTTTGGCAAAATTTTTCACTTTACCTACCTGATCTAAGTTTTCATCAAACACATATAGAGTATTTATATCATCACCGGACATTGTTGTATCTGTAACGGCGACTCTCAGATATCCGTCTTTTTCATCAAGAGAGTACTGACTGTCTATCTCACCTTTAATTGAAACAGAAGACGATAATTCTATTCTTCCGCTGTCAAGACTGAATTTTAAAATCTGTGTTTTGGTAAGTGCATCTAAACCATATGTATAATCAGTACAGTAAACATAAAGATTATCTTTTGTGCAGTAGATATCACTTCCTGCTCCCAAGACAGCTTTTTTATCCTCAAACGTATCTCCGCTGTCCAAATTAAAAGATGTGGCAATTAAATATGACGGAGTTGAAGGTTTCCGTACACAACAAATATCTTTTATCTCAATATTTTCTGCGTCTCCTCCCTCTGAATATGTTGCAGGTAAATAGTCCGATTCATCATAAACATTCCTATTTGATATTACATACAGCTTATTACCCACAATTCTTGATGACAGATAATCTCCGTCCTGACCAAAAGTATTTATTTTCTCTGGATTATTTCTATCTGTAATATCATATATTAATATCTGAGTTTTACCAAAATACTGCTCATCCCAATCTAAAGTATTTACTATAAGTTTATTCTTATATAAATACATATCGCATATATAAGCTGAATCATCAAAATCAATAGAAGCAGCAAGGTTTGAATTACCGTTATTTGTTTCAAAAATATATATTTTATCACTGCAAGCATAATAAATATATTCTCCGTCATTTTTTATGATGTCCGCTTCATCAACACCGTAAACCTGCGTATATGTCTCACCATGATCCAAACCGCCTGTTTCTTTCGCTGAAGTAGCAGCTTGGTCGTCTTCAGCAGATGCACTCTTTTCAGTTTCATAAACTATATCTTTCAGGTTATAACGGCTCTGCTTATCTTGAATATCCTTTATAGTATCTTTAAGTTGTTCATAATTCTCAAATTCAGTAATACCCTTATTTATTCCAAGATATTTTGCGATACCTGAATTATGGAAATAACGCAAATTGACAGTCAGTCCCATTACTAATACCGCTGCGCAAGCAGCAATACTCACAGCCGCCTTAAATACTTTTGATTTTGTACAAGATATTTTTGCTTTTATAGGCATAAATTGTGAATCCAGGAGTTTTTCAACATTTTCATGATTTAAGCTTTCAGGAGCATTAATATTCTCCTGTTCAATTTTTTCTTTTATGTAATTCAAATTCTTTTTATCATTTGTTGTCATAAAACGTCACTCCAAAAAAGTTCTCATTTTTTCCAGACTTCGTGAAAGCTTTGAGCGGACACTACCTGCCGTCATTCCTTTTATTTCAGCAATTTCACGGCTTTTAAGTCCACTTAAAACCGACAAAAGCACAATATCTTTTTCATCATCATTTAACTGTTCCAAAGCCTGTAAAACATCAGTTTTGTTTTCCGTATTAATACAATCTGCATAATATGTATTGGCTATATAATCAAGAGTAACTGTATGCCTTGAAACAGCCTGATTATTTATATATCTAATACAGCAGCAGCTTAATATCCGGAATATCCATGATGAAAAAGCGTCTGATTTTTTTAATGATGCTATCTGCTGATATGCTGATATAATACAGTCAGAAACTGCGTCTTTTGCATCATCTTCATTTCCCAGACGATAAAATGCATAACGATACAGTCTTTCTTTATATATATCATACAGCCTGCAAAAAGCTTCCTTTTCACCTGACCGTGCTTTTATAATTAATTGTCTTTCACTCATTCTGTTCACCTCGTTTGACGCCGTCATGATATAAGTATATAATAAATTCAAAAGTGTTGCAAGAAAAATAAAAAAATATGCTTACATAAGAAGATTTTTGTTTTTTACAAGGCATAAAAATATATGTGGGCATATTCTGTCACAACAATGCATGGATAATTTGTGCAGAGGCTAAAGTCGGCAGAG
>JBJFBR010000232.1:3595-6558 GCA_051888545.1 Oscillospiraceae bacterium | reverse complement strand
TATTGAAGGGAATGAAAATAATGAAAATTAAAACTGATTACAGCTTGAGAAAAGTTGCAGGCGAATATATCGTTGTGCCGTTGGCTGAAGAATCAAAGAGAGTACACGGTATTTTTAATATTAACGAAGTTGGTGCAAAGCTTTTTGAGCTTTATCAAAATGGCGCTGAGAGTGCTGACGGTGTAAAACTCTTGATGGATACATACGGCATTGACGAAGCTACAGCAACAGCCGATAACAACGATTTTGTTGAGCTTCTCAAAAAATATGAATTGCTTGAAGATTAATAATTCTTGATTTTGTACGGCAGATAAGCTCACATGTATGTTAATTGCTTGCCTGCCGTGCCAAATGTTACAAATTTGTAAACTATAAAGAAAAACACTTGTAAAGTGTAAAATAGTGTGCTATAATATTAGAGTTGCATGGGAGATGCTTTTAGAATATTGGGATATAGCCAAGAGGTAAGGCAACGGACTTTGACTCCGTCATTCCGATGGTTCGAATCCATCTATCCCAACCAGTTATACTGGGGTATAGCCAAGCGGTAAGGCAACGGACTCTGACTCCGTCATTCCAAAGGTTCGAATCCTTTTACCCCAACCAGTTTAAAATACTGAAATATCCGTTATCTGTTTATGATAACGGATATTTTTTATTTTTAATCTTCTCTACTGAGCGTTGATTGCATGAATTAAATTTTTATTTTATAATAGCTGTGGGAGGAATTTTTATGGATCAAATTAAAACCGGAAAACTTATTCGTTATTTGCGTCAAAAGCATAATCTGACACAACTTGCTTTGGCTGAAATGATCAATGTCAGCGATAAAACAATTTCAAAATGGGAACGTGGCTGCGGAATACCTGATATTTCACTGCTTCCGAAATTGTCTGAAGTTCTTGATATTGATATGGAATCATTATTAAAAGGAAATCTGGAGGAAAATGATATGAGTAATGGCAATATAAAAAAGATGAAGTTCTTTCTATGCCCTGAATGCGGTAACTTAATTTTCACAACTGACGGCAATGAGATACGATGCTGCAGTAAAAAGCTGACACCACTTTCTGCTCAGAAAGTTACATCCGATCACTCTTTGAATATTGTAAAAGATGACAATGAGCTTTATATAACATCTGACCATGAAATGAACAGAGAACACTATATATCGTTTCTTGCACTTGTTAACGAAGATACAATGGTGCTGAAAAAACTATATCCTGAATGGGGAATGGAATTAAGACTTCCCTTTGTGGCAAACAGCAGATTTTTCTGGTATTGCTCAAAACACGGATTGTTTTATCAGGATATTTAAATTTGTGAAATTTTTCTGCAGAATAATTTTTATATGATTTTGTTTTTCGGGCATAATATTTCAGACGAAAGTCAAAATAATTCTGCGAGGTGAAAATTATGCCAAAAAACAAAAAACAGGAGCCGTCAGATGACGAACTCCTTGATTTCTTAAATCCCACAAGCTCAATGAATGACTGTACCGGACTTATCCCGAGAGGAGATAATCTCACTGATGATGAGTATGAGGATTATCAGGAGCTTTATACCTTTGGTCCGTTTATGTAAAAAACGTCTGTATAATACAGACGTTTTATTTTTAGGCTAATACTATATATTATCTTGCATCCTCAGAAAAACCGCTGTTTACTAAGTCAATAAGACCTTGAACAGCCTGCTCTTCGTCAGCACCGTCAGCTATGATTCTGATAGTTGTTCCGCCAACAATTCCAAGTGAAAGAATACCGAGCAAGCTCTTTGCGTTAACTCTTCTTTCTTCCTTTTCGATCCAGATAGATGATTTATATTCATTAGCTTTCTGGATAAAGAATGTTGCAGGACGAGCATGTAAGCCAACCTGATTTTGAACTACTACGTCTTTTACGAACATATTAACCTCTCCATTCATAAAACATAAATTAAATGATTAGCAAAGTTATAGTAATCATTGGAATAAATATATTATACTTTATTCATTTTGATTAGTCAATGATTTTATTCTACAATATGCGATTTTTTTAGAAATTTCTATTCTTTCGCTCATAAATGGCTTTTACAAAAAGTTTTCGTTGTGCAATTTTAACAATATATTTTCAACCCTCAGTTCAAAATAGCCAATAATTTTCAACATTTTTTCATGGCAAAGACGTTAAGAAACATATTTTATAAAATATTCTTTTTTATTTTGTCTAAAATGTCCATATCTTCTTCAGAAAGCTCTATTTTGTCCAGAAGCTCAGGGCGTTTCTCAAAAGTTGTCTTTAAAGCCTGCTCGTGTCTCCATTTTTTTATGTTAGCATGATGACCTGAAAGCAAAACCGGAGGAACGGTCATTCCCTCCCAGGTTTCCGGACGGGTGTACTGAGGATATTCCAGAAGTCCGCTGAAATGGCTTTCGTCCATATAACAGTTCTCGTTGGATAAGGTTCCGTCAAGCATACGCACCATTGAATCAATAAGCACAAGAGCCGGCAGCTCCCCTCCTGTGAGAACATAATCCCCGATAGAAATTTCTTCATCAACAATTTTGTCAATAACCCGGCTGTCAACTCCCTCATAATGCCCACATAATATAAATATGCTGTCTTTTCCGGAAAGTTCCAAAGCATGAGCCTGAGTCAGCGTTTTTCCCTGAGGCGACATATATATAACATACGGCTGACTTCTTGTCATATTGCAGACGCTCTGCCAGCAGCGGTATATGGGTTCTGCCTGCATAAGCATTCCCTGACGCTCGCTGTAGGGCGTATCGTCAACTCTGCGGTGTTTGTCAAGGGTATAGTCACGGATATTGTGACAATAAGCCTCAAATATGTTATTTGCTTTTGCACGCCCAATTATACTTTCGTTAAGATAATTTTCTATCATTTCAGGAAAAAGTGTCGCAATATCAATTCTCATAATCTGTAACTAACCTTTCTTATCGGATTCTGAATACTTTTTCAGAA
>JBJFBR010000232.1:0-3495 GCA_051888545.1 Oscillospiraceae bacterium | reverse complement strand
ACGTTTCCTCTTCATTACTTAACGAACCTGTTGCATCACAGCCTACACAAAATAAGCCTAAAATAAATATAACAACAAGCGTAATTATTCTTTTGCCCATAACTTAACTCCAAAATTATTAATATATCATAAAACTCAAATTACTGTCAGTTTTAAATATAGGGGACGCTGCGGACAACGTTCCCTATATCATTCTGTAATTGAAAATTATTCAAATAATCCCTCAAGAGGTGTTATATACATTTTCCCCCCGTCAATATCCACCCGGTCAATAACGTCAGGTATTGCAGGGATATAGTATAGCTTTCCGTCATCGGCCTTTACGGTATAAACATCGTTTGCACCGGTTTCAAAAACCTCAGTTATAGTGCCGTATTCTTTCTGCAGCCGGGTATCAATAACTTTAAGCCCCACAAGGTCTTGAACAAAATAACAGCCCTTCTCCAGCTCAACGTCATCCCTGTTCATATATAAAACACGATTTCTTATGGTCTGAGCCTGCTCAATGGAGTCAATACCCTCAATTTTCATTACAACCATATTTTTTGCCGCTCTTGAACGCTCTACGTTCACCTCAGTACCGCTTTTATAATAAAGCTTATCAAACTGGCATAAGAATTCAGGAGAATCACACCAGGGCTGAACCTTGACTTCTCCCTTTATCCCAAAAACAGTTACGATTTTTCCAATCTCAAGAAGATTTTTCATTCATTCAATTTCCTTTCTTAAGAAAGGTGCGTTGTGGGCAACGCACCCTGCTTATTCATTAATATAAAAGCTGAATGTCTATGCTAAGGCGCAATAATACGGGACTTGAACTTGCTGGACGGCGGTGAGAACGGCGTGCTGCCGTCTGCATTGATGTTAAACAGATTTTTCTCGCTGCCGAATCCGTTTTCCGTCTTGTTTATCATATCATAGTAAATAATCGCATTGGAAATATTGATTCTTTCCTCTGCATATTCTTCCTTTTCCGTTAGATAAGTGGAATCTACTGCACCGTTGTTTATTCGCTTTTCAGCTGCTGCACTTGAATATTCCGTGTCCTCCGCTGTCCTGTAATCTCCGTAATCATTGTCATCATAGACCAGTTCGGGGGAGTTTTTGTATACCTGATTGCAGGGAACATATTTCATTACATTTTTGTAGTCTTTGAGGTCAAAATATTTATTCTTCTGACTGTCAAAATATACCGAGTCTGAAATAAAGTTTCCGTTAGGGAATATTACAGTATTCTCTTCCCCTTCCTTGAATGAAAATATATCGTGTCCCAAAGCAAAATTGTTTTTGAAGCCAAACATATTTCCCAAAGTAGGCTGAACATCATACATACCCATAACTTTGGTAATTTCCTGCGGTTCGTAACCGCCGTCCTTTGACCATATTATAAATGGTACTTTTCTGTTGATGTTGTAGTAGAATGTATCCAGAGGTACATATCCGGAATCGTTTTCAGTCAGCACCGTGTCTGTAAATGGATCATAATTCAGATAGTATTCGTAATCCGATTCTTTTACCTTGGCGTCATGGTCACCGTAAATAACTATAACTGTGTTGTCGAGAAGTCCCTCTTTGTCAAGGTCATTTATAAACTGTCCCAGAGCTTCGTCTGCATAGTGAACAGATTTGAAATAGCTTCCCAGCTTTTTGCCTTCAAGGAACGGTCTTGAAACTTCCTCGTATAATCCTGTCTTTTCATTGTATTGCTTGTATTTGAAATCAACGTCAAAATCGCTTACACGCTCAATATCTGTGAACGGTGTATGATTTGTCAGCATAATCATTGTACCGTAGAAATTCTCATGATTCTGAGCTATTTCCTTGATTTTCGGAACTGACTGACGGAAGAATGATTTGTCTGAAAGTCCAAGTCCGATGGTTTCGTCAATGTCGTAATCGGTAGTGTAGTTGTAGAACTTGTCATAGCCCAAAGATTCGTGAAGATTCATTCTGTTCCAGTATGTACCGTTGTTACCGTGCATACTGAAAATGTAGTAGCCTTGATTTTTCAGCATTTTCTGAGTTGTCTGATAGTTTCTGTCACAGTAGTTTATGGCTACAGTTCCGCTGGACGCAGGCATAAGAGATGTTGAGTATGTAAACTCAGAGTCAGAACTTGTGCCAACGCTTTCCTGAGCATAGAAATTGGAGAAATAAAGTCCTTCTTTTGCAAGTTTGTTCAGATTAGGAGTAAGGGGTTCACCATTGATATATGTATCCATAGTAAACTGCTGAATGCTTTCAGCATGAATTGCAATAACATTCTTGCCTTTAAAAATATCTGTATATTCATTAGCCTTTTCCGACTTTGTATCTTCCTTCTGTACCTTGCTGTCTTCGGCATAGAAATCCTTGAAGGCAGCTTCACTTTCAGAAAAGCCAAAAATCATATTAAGCTTTGCATTTGTGCATGATACCAGATCGCTTATCTGATATGTATATAATCCAAAGGTTGCTACAACATATTCACGGTTCCACTGTTTTCTCAGACGTGAATAATCTGTTCCTGTCAGGGTTGATGCAAAAATACCTGTAAACAAAAAGCAAAGAACAATGTTTAAGATCACATATTTTTTGCGTACATTCTTTTTCTGAAGATTGTCAAAATAATCCGGGTGCTTTTTGCGTATGAATACATATAACGCAATGTATGCCGGAATTGGCCATAAAAGAGAAATGTGCTTGATTTCCACAAGATTGGTCACTGCATTTGTAACTCCCCCAAGCACCGAAGCCGTGGAAAGCAGCGATACCGATAAAAACGACTTGAAGTTGGAATAATAAATTGAACTTCCCGCAGCAAGTATGGAAAATACCGATATCCATACCATATAATAAGGGAATCTGTGACGAGGCTTAAAAATATATCCGAACAGTCCTATTAATATCGTAACCGCAAAATCTGCGAGAATTGGTTTAATCACATTATAGCTGAAACCAACGGTAAAAACTCTCAGCAGAAATGAATCAATTACCGACATAAAAACAAATGCCGCAAATAGAATATTGTCTTTAAAATAAGACTTAAAAGCTCCTGCAACTGTAGATTTATTTATTTCGATTTTCATTATATCTCTCCTGTAATAAATATCATCATATTAAACCATTGTTAACGCAATATTAATTTTACTCTTTTTAAAGCTTAATGTCAATGAAATAAAACTTTTTTTCAGCTAATTTTCACATATATTTGTATTTTAAATAAATCTGAACTTTGTAATTGCTTGTATTCAGCTAAAATTCTCTTTAATTTATGAATATTTTGTTGATTCAATATAAACTTTCGTTTAATGGCTTGACATTAAGATAATTTTTTGGTATAATAAACAAGTCGCAAATAATGGACGTAAAAAATCCGAAACAGTTATCTGCGATTCGAGTTATTAGCTCAGTTGGCAGAGCATTTGACTTTTAATCAAAGGGCCCGGGGTTCGAATCCCCGATAGCTCACCAAAATACCTGGTATCATTAAGATATCAGGTATTTTTTTGTTTT
>JBJFBR010000231.1:4539-6742 GCA_051888545.1 Oscillospiraceae bacterium | reverse complement strand
ACAATGCCCAGTACTGTTGAGCCGAACTGAATTGCAATGCCCAAGGATGATATAAGCTTGAGCCGCTTTGCGCCGATTATCAGCATTGCAAATGACGGGAAATGTCCTGAACATATCATTGATGCTGAAATACTAGGCTGATATTCCGTCTGTCTTTCATACTCTTTATGATATCTGAATGAAAGCATTTTTATTGATGACGGCAGGATATCAAATAGCTCTGCAAGGTATGTCTGGTTTATAAAGCCGTCAACAGTTCTTACTACAACCTTGATATCTTCCTGCTCAAGCTGCTGAAGCCAACGTGATACTGATAAGCTTGCATTTGCTCTGATAACAAAAAGCGTTGATACAACTCCTGAAATTGAAAGATATATAACGGTATTTCCTTTAGAATACTCTGCTTCCTTTGCCAATGTGGGCAAACCGTCAATAGAGTGATTTTCCATAAGCTCACGAGTTCCGAACAGCACACGCTTATTCTGAATCCAGCCCGAAAGACCTAAACCGTCTTCATATATATAGCTTTCCACAGGATAAAGCATCTCGGTTTTTCCCCTCAGCATTTTATAAAATGTGGGCGTCAGAATACTGTTTGCCTGACATGACAGACTGGCAGCCATTAATATGCATTCTTCAATAGGTGTAGAGCTGAAAAGCTTTAAATTAACCAGGTCAACCATTCCGTTGGGGAAAAGGTCTTCTGCATCAACCAGTACAGAATTAGTATCGGCAAACTCCTCAACAGATGAATAACCAAGCATTACAGCAGAATATCTCAGATACTTTTTAGAAGCATTTGCAAGAGGAAGATTTACTACCAGCATTAATGCAAGGGACGATCCAATAGAAATTGTACCCGAAAAAGCTGCCAGCATAACAAACAGCTTTGGAAGCAAGCCTGTTGAATGACGGTCAAAAATCAATGACAGAATGCCTATTGCCAGTGCTGCAATACAAATTATCGGTGTTGCCTTTGCTGCAAATCTGTCTGATATATCAGAGGAATAAGAGTTCTTCATAAAATCTCTGACGAACTCAGTTTTACGCATAGTTGAAAGCTCAGGAAAATCATTAAGCATTCCTCTCGTAAACTTTCCGGCTACATCTTCATCATTAACATTTACAACCCCGTATTTATCATATTCTCCTGCAACAAAGCTGAAATTTCTTTCCGCACGCTTAACAATCAAAAGCTTGCCCAATGTATTAAACACCAGCCCCGCAATGGAAACAGACATATACATATGGAAAAATCCATTCTGCACAATCTCAGGCTTAAAGAGCATTATAATGCCGATTATTGTGGAAACAAATATTCCAAGCCCGGCAAGGCTGTCGCAGTCTGCTTTTTTCTTGAATAAGTTCTTGATTCCCGCAAGCAGAACCGTATACGATACGCCTATGGATATAATTCCCAGAATAGTATTCGTAAAAACATAAGCCGCCGGGTTGATCGCCTTATCAAAGATTCTTACCAATGTCCATCCCAAATCATTGCCTAATGTTACAACAAGGCTGAAAAGAAATGTTACCGCCAGAACGATCAGACGCATAACAAGATTGTTTTTCACCTGAACAATATCATCCATAATCTGAGATGATTGGTCATAGCTTTCAAATTCCTTTTGTCCGCCGCTGTTTTCAGATTCATTTTCATAGTCATTATCTGAAATGTCCTTAGTTTTTAATTTAAAGCTGTCAATTTTCTTTTGTCTGCGTTCATAGAGAATTTTTGCTTTTTCTTCTTCAGATGCATCGGAAGGAATTTCAACAGCTTTATCGAATTCAGCAGTTTTAGGAATAACCTTGCCCTCAAGTCCCATATCAATGTCCTTGACGTTAGGGCGGTTTACAGGAGTAACCGGCTGAGTTTTTGAAATATTGTTTCTTCTCTTTTTCTTTATAATGCTTTCCACATTCTGAGAATGTTTAATCGTATCAGATTCTTTTATTTTATCTTCAGTATGTATATCCGGGATGACTTTGGTTTTCTCTGCATCAGATTTCTTACTGCTCAAAGAACCGGATTTTTTTTCAGCATTTTTATTGTTGTTATCTTTTTTGGATGAATGCTTAGAATATTCTTCTAAAATATCGTCCAAGGAAAATTTATCCGCCATATTCTAGATAATGCTTCACGGTGAAGCATATCCTCCTTTCGATATTTTTATTTGTTAGCCTTACGCTGTTTAACAATTTC
>JBJFBR010000231.1:2450-4439 GCA_051888545.1 Oscillospiraceae bacterium | reverse complement strand
GCTGCACCGGCTGATGTTTTAAACACGGTATGATTCAGCGATGCAGTCCTGCGTTTGGGAATAATAACTCCATGCGCTCCTGCAGCTTCTGCTGTACGGATTATTGCTCCAAGATTATGGGGATCGGCAATTTCATCGCAAATAATAATAAAAGGATCCTCACCTTTTTCAGCTGCAATATCCAGTATATCCTGAACCGAAACATACTCGGCACAGGCACCCACAGCAATAACTCCCTGGTGAGAAGCACCTCTGCTCATTCCGTTAAGCTTTTGTTCAGTAACCTTTTTAACAGGTATGCCTCGTTCAGACGCAAGACTGCAGATATGATTTATTGAACCGCCCGCCTGAGCATTCACAAAAATCGTATCAATAAGCTTGTCAGCCTTTAAAGCTTCAAGCACAGGATTTCTGCCGATTATATAATCAGAATCATCATTATCAAATTTATTATCATTAGTTTTTTCTTTGGGATTATATTTTTTATTATACATTTTCTACTCTACCCTTACACAAATATATAATTATTATATCACAAAAATCCTCAAAAGCCAATAGCAAACGAGGATTTTTTTATGAAATATTTTATTATTCTATATCTGGCATTAAATAAATGGCAGAAAATGTATAAATGAAAAAACGATTACAGTAAGCATTAAAACAGTAGAAAAAATCGTGATCCAGAATGATTTCCGGCGGTAAAAAGGTATCTTTCCAAAGGAACTCATTACAGCGCTGTAATATTCTGTAGCTTTTCTGTTAATTAAATTAGGTGCGATATTTTTGTTTTCAGGTTTAACGAACAACAGAATTTTATCAAAACATTCATTATTTGGACATTTAATTTCAATGATTTGTTTATTTATTCCTTTCAGCATTATATAAATCCACTCCGTTTTTTGATTTTTTTGAACTTTACACCTATTATTGTAAATTTATAGCAGTTTTATTCCGAGTTATCAACATTTTGTTGATAACTCTGTTGAAATCGCTTTTTCAGCTTTAAAAACAGTTGAAAACCATGTTGAAAAGGTTGAAAACTCCTTGATTTTTCTACATTTGCGATGTTAAAACTTCTCAACAAGTCTTAAAAATAGTACTTATTTTCTTAGATTTTGCCAGTTTTATCCATAAAATTCACAATCATATATGAAATAAATGTGAACGACAGTGCAATCCGGTATAGCCATTGTTGAGAAATGGCTAAAACACAAGGTTGCACAGCTTTGTGAATTTGTTTTCATTATTGTTTACAATTCAGTTACAAAAGTCCGTAAATTATACCACATAACTTTTCAATATAGAGTTTTATGAGGTTATATTTATTATAGTACAAAAAAGAGTACGAATATACATAATCTGAATAATTTATCTTGTGGTCAGGAATTTTATTGTCCGCTCAATGCAGTCCTTAGAGTTTCCCCAATCATTATTGCCGGCATTATGATAATCATACATATCACAGTAGTGGGAAACATCTGCTATCAGACTGTCAAGATATTTTACAACAAGCTTATCGCAGGCATCAATGAACATTTTTCTGTACTTCTTATCCATATTGTTTTCGCTCTGCTCAATAAGCATTTCATAATGAGGAAGACAAAGCATTTCCTGCTCATCAAATAAATTTCTGAAATTTTTGTCCTTTTCATACATTTCAAAAAAAGTAACAAGTATTCTGGACATTCCCCATTCAATCTTATTGCACACAAAGCAGTCATTATTTATGGCTGATACCTTTTTCTTCTTTGCATCTTTTTTCTCAAAAACGCTTTTATGCTCATAAATATTCTTTTGGATATACTGCAAATGTGATTGGATAACCAATGCCAGCGGCAGACTGTTCCTCCCTGCTCTCATCATTTCAAAATGCTCTTTGCAGAATCCCTGCTTATTGGTTTCAATTCTCACATCAGGCTCCATCATTGCCGCACCCATTATATACTCCACTGCCCGCTGCTCAAGCATATCTCTCATTCTGCAAATGGG
>JBJFBR010000231.1:0-2350 GCA_051888545.1 Oscillospiraceae bacterium | reverse complement strand
CATTACGGCTGTTACCCCACCGCTGAGCAAATGTCCTCAGAAACAACAGAAAGCCTCAGCTATTTACGCTCAGGCTTCCGTGCAAAGTATATTATTGATGCTGTTGAAAAAATAAATTCAAAAACCTTGAATCTTGAGGAAATCAGGTCTATGCCTATTGACGAAGCAAGAACTGCTTTAAAGACAATCAAAGGTGTCGGACCAAAAGTGGCAGAGTGCGTGCTGCTCTTCGGAATGTACCGCATAGAAGCTTTTCCCGTTGATGTATGGGTAAAGCGGGTTATGCAGCGTTGGTATCCCAACGGTCTGCCTCAATGCGTCAAAGGATATGAAGGCATTGCTCAGCAGTATCTTTTCCACTATATAAGAAATACAAATCAGGATGTTTAACTCTTTACATTATCAAGCAGCTGATTTTTAATATTCCAGAGCTTTTCGGATAAATCAACATAGTAAGTGTGCGGATTTTCAAATCGTTTGATCTCGTCCCAAAGCGTATCAACCTGTTCCTTGCAGTATTTGCAGATTTCATCATAAGACGGCTTGTCATAGACAAGTCTGCCGTCTTTGAAAATTGGAATCTGCATTTCTTTTGCATAAAAATCAGTAACGGTCTTCTTTTTCCACTTAAAGTTTTTATCGAACAAAACCAGTTCCTTGCTGTCGTCAATCTTTTCATCGTATACGCAAAGCTGATCAGCCATGGCTTTTCCAGTTTGTCGGTCATAAAGACGATAAAGCTTTTTGAAATGAGGTTCTGTAATCTTAGAAACATTTTCAGATACTTTGATTTTAGGTATAATATTTCCCTGCTCGTCTTCAACGGCTACAAGCTTGTATACACCGCCGAAAACAGGCTGAGATTTTGAGGTAATAAGTCTTTCGCCAACGCCAAAAAGGTCAACCTTTGCACCCTGGAAAATCATATCTCTTATGAGATATTCGTCAAGTGAATTGGACGCAACGATTTTGCAGTCTTCATATCCGGCTTTATCAAGCATTTCTCTGGCTTTTTTGGATAAATAGGTTATATCACCGGAATCAATTCTGATACCCTTAGGACGAACTCCCAGAGGCTTTAAAATATTGTCAAATGCCTTTATAGCATTTGGTATTCCGCTTTTAAGCACATTGTAGGTATCTACAAGCAAAATTACATCATTGGGATAGCATTTGCAGTACGCTTCAAAAGCCGCATATTCGCTGTCAAACATCTGAATCCATGAATGTGCCATAGTCCCGGTAGCCTTAAAACCATAGAGCTGATCTGTAAGTGTACAAGCTGTAGCTGTGCAGCCGCCGATACCTGCCGCTCTTGCGCCGAGAATAGCAGCGTCAGGTCCATGAGCTCTTCTTGAGCCAAATTCAGAAACAGCCCGTCCGTCAGCAGCACGGACAATCCTGTTGGCTTTTGTAGCTATCAGCGACTGATGATTTATGCAGATAAGTATGAATGTTTCCAGAAGTTGTGCCTCAAAAGCCTTTGCTCTTACGGTTATTATAGGCTCATTGGGGAAAACAACCGTTCCTTCCGGCACTGCATAAATATCACCTGTAAATTTAAAATCTTTAAGGTAGATTAAAAACTCCTCTGAAAAGCAGTTCTTTTCACGCAAAAATTCTATATCTTCATCAGAAAAATGCAAGTTTTCAATATATTCAATAATCTGTTCAAGACCACAGGCTATAGCAAAGCCGCCGTCATCAGGAATTTTTCTGAAAAATACATCAAAATAGCAGATTTTATCCTTCATTCCGCTGACAAAATAGCCGTTGCCCATTGTCAGCTCATAGAAATCACACAGCATAGTATAATTTAGTTGATTCATTTGTTATCCTCCAATAACCTTGATTTGCAGCCCTTTCAATATATCAAGGCATTTTCTGTTCATTTCTTTATCAAAGCTGTCGGTACAGTCTGCATCTACTGTTATTATGGCTTCGGGCAGTGCTGCTTTTACCATTATGGCATTGGAAATAACACAGATATTTGACACAAGACCTACTATCTCAATATTGTCATAAGGCTTGTCTTTCAGGTAATTTGCAAGCTCCAGAGAGGGAAATGCCGGCTTTTCAAAAATCATATCCCCTTCACGGAAAGCCTTTGCAGTTTCACCGTAAAGCTTATGACCGTCTGTTCCTTTGATGCAATGCTCTACCGGCAGATTTTTGCCTTCCTGTGTATTCAGATAATCAGCGCTGTGAGTATCCATAGTAAAGATAACCTTATCACCGTTTTCATGATACCGATTTATTTTTCCGGCAATCCTTTTATCCAGCAGCTCAGCTCCCGAAAACCCCAGCGAGCCGTCTACAAAATCATTCTGATAATCTACAACAATAAGCA
>JBJFBR010000230.1:0-6763 GCA_051888545.1 Oscillospiraceae bacterium | reverse complement strand
ATGGTCACATGGGACGTGAAGACCTGGGCGTTGCTTGGGAAAAGACTGACAGAACCCAGCAGCTTATAGACGCTTTGAATTAAAATTGAATAATTTTCCTCTCAATCGGCAATACTCAAGATATTACCGATGGGGAGGATTTTTTTATGGACAAACTAAGCAAAGCAATAATTGCAGCATTTTTAAGCCTTTTGATTTTATCACCGTTTCAAGGGAACACAATGGGAAAAGAAATGCTTTTTTCAGGATTTTCACTTGGCTGGTCATCGGATATATCCAGCTACAAAGACAAAAGCTTCAAAATAATAGAAGATGACAGCGACATAACCTGCTCATTTAAAATCGCAGAAATAATACACAAGCTTTTTGATTAGTCCCATATTTTGTACTTATATAACATTTGAGCAGTTGACATTTTTTCCTTGCCGTGCTAGAATTATATTAACAGCTTTGTACGGAGGAATGAATATGCTCAACTTAATCACCGGTGCAAACCACACAAACAAAGACAAAATTTTTATAGATTTAATAAAACAGCAGGCAGAAGCAGGCAAGGACATACTTATTATTATTCCCGACCAGTTTTCTCTGGAATATGATAAAAAGCTATACTCGGCTCTCGGTGCACAGCTTTTCAACAAAATCAAAGCTATGGGATTCAACCGCCTTGCTGAGCTTACGGCAAAGGAGTTCGGTTCAAACTCCACAGAGAATGCCGACAAAAATGCTGTTATTATTTGTATGTACAAAGCAATCCGCGCTTTCAGAAAATCAGGCAATGTGAAATTTTACGAAAAGTCTCTGCAAAAGAGCTCATTCATATCTGAACTCATTGCCATTATAGATGATTTTTCACGTTCCGGACTAACATATCAGGACTTGGAAATTTCAGCTGCAAATGCTGAAGGAAGCCTTGCTCTGAAACTTTATGATATATCACAGATTTACAAGCTTTTTAATCAGGAACTGGATAATGCCGGGCTTAAAATGCCTGTAACAGCGGTTGAAGAATGTGCAAAAACTGCTGAAGAAAAAGGCTATTTCATCAGAAAAGAAATTTTTATTGACGCATTTGCCGACTTCTCTGCCGATGAATACAAGCTAATCAGATGTATGCTGAGACAAGCTGATAACGTAACGGCTATGCTGACAATATCCCATGAAAATCTTGCAAAAACAAATCAATCTCCTTTTTCACAGACTATCAGAACAGCCAACAGCTTAAAACATACTGCATCAGAATTGGGCATTGAAATCAACGAAACAGAGATCTACCACAAGAATTCTGATACTTGCTCAACTGAAATTGCTCACATTGACGAGAACTTATACTGCACAAGATGTGAAAAACTACCCCAAAGTAAAAAAATTCATTTGCTTTCTGCCAATGAACCATACGAGGAAACAGAGTATGTGGCAGCTGAAATATGCAGGCTTGTTCGTGAAGAAAACTACCGTTACAAGGACATTGCTGTACTTGCGGGAAATTTGGGGGACATTTCTTCAATTATAGAGGGCACTTTTCAACGCTATGAACTGCCCTATTTTATTGACATGAAGCGAAATGCCGCACAGTCCGCACCGATAATCTATATTAACAGCATTTTTGAATGTGTGCTGACCAAAAAATGGAACACAGAAAAAATATTAAAGTACATAAAATCACCCTTTTCAGACTTTATGGACTATGATATTTATGATCTGGAAAGCTACTGCATTACATGGAATGTAAACGGCGATATGTGGCTATCAGATTTTACAGCTGCAACCGACAATTCAAGTTCGCTGCAACGAATCAATGAAACAAGAAAAAAAATTATCGAACCTTTGGCAGAATTCAAAACAGCTGCAGCTGACGGAACCGCCAAAGAAATTTGCAAAGCATTTTACACATTGCTTGATAAAATCGGAATTTCAGAGAAATTTTTCTCGAAGATAAAGCTTGCGGCATCTATGAACGAAACCGAAAAATTGCAGCAGTCACGAGAAATAAAACAGCTCTGGACTGCAATTTTGTCTGCTGTTTCTGCTATTTATACAAATATGGGAGATGAAAAAATATCACTGCGTGAGTTTTACGGCATTTTCAAGCTGATGATTTCACAGATAAGTGTTTCTCAACCCCCTCAAAAAGCCGACTGCATAAGAATTGCAGCAACAAATCACTCCAGACTTTCCGATATCAAAGCAGCATTTGTAATTCAAACCTGCGACAAAATTTTTCCTGCTCCAATTCACAGAAACGGTTTGCTTTCCATTAAGGATATTAAAAGCATAAATGAAATGGGTATTGATTTTTCTCAATCACCTAAAAATCAGCTGGCTAATGAACGCTTTAATGTTTATAACACACTAACCTTGCCGTCTGACAAATTGTATGTTTCCTATTCTGAATCGGACTCCAAAGGTAATTTGCAAAATTGCTCCGCAATTTTTCCTATGATGAACAGAATGTTCGACTTACAGGTGGAGAAAATTCAGGATATGGACATAGAATTTTTCTGCTGCTCGTATCGTACTGCATTATACAAATATCTGGAAAAGCAAAATGACCGAAACGCCAATATCTCTTCTGTACGTCAATCAATAAAAACTTCTCAGGAATACTCTGACAAACTTGACAGCATTCTTGAAAATGCAAAGCTAACTGAGCATCATCTGACTGAATCCAACTCAAAAGCTCTTATGCTTCCACACGATTTGAATATGTCAGCAACCAAAATTGACAACTATTATTCCTGTCCGTTCATGTATTTTTGCAAATATGGTTTAAAATTAAAAACACCAAGTTCTGTAAAAATTGATCACCTTAGTACAGGTAATTTAATTCACAACTGTTTTGAAAATATCCTTAGCACTGAAACAAATGGCAAACGGGTTTATAACAACAACTTCATCTCCTTTTCTGACGATGATATTCATAAACTAATTGATGAATGCTTTGAGAAATATATTAATGAAAGCCTGGGTGGTGACTTCGGAAAGGATGCTACTTTCCGAGAGAATCTATTGCAAGTTAAAGAAAAAGCTTTTTATGCAGTCAAAAATATACAATCTGAACTGGAAAACTGCCTTTTTGTTCCCGCGGCTTTTGAGTATAATCTCACTAAAAACAACGGTGAATCAATTCTCAGGATAAAAGTTGACGATGATATAAGCATTAATATTCGTGGAAGCATAGACCGAGCTGACATTTATACCAACGAAAACGGTGATAAATTCGTCAGAATCGTTGACTATAAAACCGGTTCAACAACCCTTAGTCTGGAGGATTTATACAACGGATTAAATCTTCAAATGCTTGTATATCTCCTTGCCATAACTCAAAATGTTAATGAAATAAACACTGACGGAAAGCTTAAACCGGCAGGAATTTTGTATTCACACATTGGATTGCCTGATGCGGATTTATCACCTGCTGAAATACAGGTACTCAAACAGAATGAAACTCTTGACGAAAAAATCAAAATAAAAAGGGCCTCAATAATGAAACCCGACGGTATGATTATTGACAACGAGTTCACGCTGAATGCCTTAAATAAAAACTTAGATATGGTGTTTACTCCTCTGAAAAAAAGAGGAAAAAACAATGCGTTAGTTACCGAATCATATTTTTACGGCATTCAGATGTTTGCAATGAAAAAAATCAATGAAATGGCTTTGAGTTTGAAAAGTGGAAATATACCTGCTGACCCAATACAATCCACCAAGCATTTAACCTGCAGTTACTGCGAATTTTGGTCTGTATGCGGAAACAGTTCCCCAAAAAATCCTAAAATATCCTCCAAGCAAGACATTGACAGACTCAATTCTGAAATCGAAGAACTTCTCAATGAAAACATATAAAGGCTGTTGCATAATTGCAACAGCCTTTATTCAGCTATTATTTTTTCTTTTTAGTTATCAAAACTATTGCGGCAGCCAATCCAATGCCAATAGTTGTCAAAGCTTTCACACCTGTTGATACTCCGTTATCAGATTTATTTGATGAACTTCCGTTAACTGTAATAGTTGTTGGTGTGTTTGCATTTGGAATTACAGTAGGATTTGTTTTATTTGTTGAATCAATCTGTGTCGGCTTTGGTGTTGTCTGAGAACTGTCATCGCCTTTGCCCTCAGCTGTTTTAGCAATAACTATTGAAGAATAGTCACCATATATTTTAGTGTTATCAAATACGGCAAATGCTCTTACTCTGAACTTATAATCAGTAGCTGATTCAAGATTCTTACATTCATAAGAATTTGTATCTGCTATTGAAACTGAAATCTGCTTACCGTTCTTATCCATAACTACAACTTCGTATTTATCAGCACCTTCAACTTTGTCCCAGGTCAGTTTAACTGAATTTTCTGTAGAGCTAACAGCCTTCAGATTCTCAACCTGTGAAGGAGTTACAGAAATTGTAGCAGTAGCTGTTTTACCATTTGCAATTTTACATGTAATTGTTGCAGTACCAACGCCCTTAGCTGTTACCTTACCTTTATCAACTGTTGCAATCTTTTCATCAGATGATGTCCATGTTGCAATTTCTGTTGAATTCTGTGGTTCTAATTGTTCATAAAGTCTTACTGATTCTCCAACTTTAAGTTTAGCTTCATTAGTATCAAGTTTAACACTAGTTGCAGGAACTGAAACGTCACCAAGAATAGGATATGTAGAAAGATCAGGAAGCTCTGACAATGTTATAACCTTTTCGCTGTTATAAACCTTTTTCCACATTGCTTTATTGTCAGCATCATTATACTTTCCGTTTGCAGAATATTCACCTGTCCATGAAGTGAAATAGCTCCATTTAGCATTAATTTCAAACTGCTTATCAGGTTCCATCAAAGTTCCGTTTTCTGTAAGAGCAACAATCTTAGGTGATGTTGTATATTCATTTGCCTGTTTGAACTTATTTTTATTTGGCTGGAAATCGTTCTGTGGATTATAAATATCCTCACCGATAATATCTACATATTCATCGCCCGGATAGTAATCTTTATCCTGTCCGTTCCATACCCAAATGAGGTTATTAACTCCATAAACATTTGTGATACGGTCATACACCAATCTATAAAGCTTAACATATGCGTCAGCTCCGCCGCTGCCCCACCAGAACCAGGTGTTGCCGCCGCCGCTTCCGCCGCCTTCATGCAACGGTCTGAAAAGTACAGGAACATTCTTATCCTGAAGTCTCTTAAGCTGTTGTGCTACATAGTCAATATCATCAACAAGCATTTTATATTCATCTGAGTTTGGATCGCTCATTATTTTTGCCAAATCAAATTTTTGTTTTGCAGGTGCAATTTTCTTACCATATTCAGTTGTTTCTTCACCGGTCAGATCCAGATTTCTATTGTAAAATGATCCCCACCAACGTGGTTTTCCATTTCCGCCTGACGTTGTTGTTTCACAAGGTTCTGACTCGACACTACTGCCCTTCAAGTATTTATCCCACATTCTCCAATGCCAACAAAATGCAACTATACCGCCTTTATCAGCTACTTCTATAGCCTGCTCTATAGCAGCACTCTTTTCCTGATGTTCTTCAACACTGGAACGTGAATAATTCATTAAGTCAAGACCTATAATTGCAGGTTCTTCCCCTGTCAATGCTTTAATTGCCTTGACATCATTGCTATTATAACCTGTATCAGACTGCTGTCCTGAAATTGTATATTTGCCATAGCTGTCTTTAAGGAACTGATAAAGACGCTTTGTATTGGCAGTTGCATTTTTATTGACAAGAGTATTTGATGCAACGGGTGAATAATAATCCTTTTGGGTATCAGGGTCTTTTTCTACAGTAAAATAGTCTGCATTGATATATCCCCATGTTCCTACAATAGTCAATGTATTTGTGCCTTTGTTAAGCTTGACATCATTAACCTTTGAAGGAGCAAAATCGCCTTCCTTTGAAGTGAATTCTCCGTAATCCTCTCCGTTAACTTCAATATTATTTTTCTTTTGTCCGTTACCTGCATCGGAATTTGAATATACAGTTACAGTATAGTAATCTGTTTCTTCAACATTTATATCGTAGCTGATTTCAAAAGTCTGATTTTTGAATTTTACATACTGTCCGCCTGAGGCTTCTTCGTCATCTACTTTTTCACAATCGTGATCGCCGGTACCCCAATCTGTTTTATTCAATGTACCGTCTTCTATTTCAATTTTCTGAATTGAAGATTTGCTTTCTTTTGATGATTCTTCTGCTGTTGTAAGCATTGAAGGAACTGCTGCTGCAAGGCATGCTACTGATGCTGCTACTGCAGTTATCCTCTTCCACAATTTTAGCATATGTATCCTCCTAAACAAGTTACTAATCTACACATTATTATGATAACATATTTTATCAAAAAAGTAAAGCAAATAGAAATTTTTGTGCACAAAAACATTCACAAAAATACCTTTACAATTTTGTTACTTATTCATATAAAGGATATTTCTTGCAGATTTCATTTACTCCTTTACGAATCTCGTCAGCCTTATTATCGAAGTCAGTAGCTGTAAGATATATGAATTCTGCAATTTTATCCATGTCTTCTTCCACAAGACCTCTTGTAGTAACAGCAGGTGTACCGATTCTCACACCGCTTGTAATAAATGGGCTTTGAGGATCATTTGGAACAGCATTTTTATTAACTGTGATATAAACCTGGTCAAGCTTCTTTTCAAGCTCTTTGCCTGTAATATTAAATGACTGCAAATCAACGAGCATAAGATGATTATCTGTACCGCCTGAAACCAGATTAAATCCACGCTTAGTAAGACCATTTG
>JBJFBR010000229.1:0-6775 GCA_051888545.1 Oscillospiraceae bacterium | reverse complement strand
ATGGTCACATGGGACGTGAAGACCTGGGCGTTGCTTGGGAAAAGACTGACAGAACTCAGCAGCTTATTGACGCTTTGAATTAAAACTGAATAACTTTCCTCTCAATCGGCAATACTCAAGATATTACCGATTGGGAGGATTTTTTTATGGACAAACTAAGCAAAGCAATAATTGCAGCATTTATAAGCCTTTTGATCTTATCACCATTTCAAGGAAACACAAGGGGAAAAGAAATGCTGTTTTCAGGTTTTTCTCTTGGCTGGTCATCGGATATATCCAGCTCCAAAGACAAAAGCTTCAAAATAATAGAAGATGACAGCGACATTACCTGCTCCTTTAAAATTGCAGAAATAATACACAAGCTTTTTGATTAGTCCCATATTTTGTACTTATATCAAATTTGAGCAGTTGACATTTTTTCCTTGCCGTGCTAGAATTATATTAACAGCTTTGTACGGAGGAATGAATATGCTCAACTTAATCACCGGTGCAAACCACACAAACAAAGACAAAATTTTTATAGATTTAATAAAACAGCAGGCAGAAGCAGGCAAGGACATACTTATTATTATTCCCGACCAGTTTTCTCTGGAATATGATAAAAAGCTATACTCGGCTCTCGGTGCACAGCTTTTCAACAAAATCAAAGCTATGGGATTCAACCGCCTTGCTGAGCTTACGGCAAAGGAGTTCGGTTCAAACTCCACAGAGAATGCCGACAAAAATGCTGTTATTATTTGTATGTACAAAGCAATCCGCGCTTTCAGAAAATCAGGCAATGTGAAATTTTACGAAAAGTCTCTGCAAAAGAGCTCATTCATATCTGAACTCATTGCCATTATAGATGATTTTTCACGTTCCGGACTAACATATCAGGACTTGGAAATTTCAGCTGCAAATGCTGAAGGAAGCCTTGCTCTGAAACTTTATGATATATCACAGATTTACAAGCTTTTTAATCAGGAACTGGATAATGCCGGGCTTAAAATGCCTGTAACAGCGGTTGAAGAATGTGCAAAAACTGCTGAAGAAAAAGGCTATTTCATCAGAAAAGAAATTTTTATTGACGCATTTGCCGACTTCTCTGCCGATGAATACAAGCTAATCAGATGTATGCTGAGACAAGCTGATAACGTAACGGCTATGCTGACAATATCCCATGAAAATCTTGCAAAAACAAATCAATCTCCTTTTTCACAGACTATCAGAACAGCCAACAGCTTAAAACATACTGCATCAGAATTGGGCATTGAAATCAACGAAACAGAGATCTACCACAAGAATTCTGATACTTGCTCAACTGAAATTGCTCACATTGACGAGAACTTATACTGCACAAGATGTGAAAAACTACCCCAAAGTAAAAAAATTCATTTGCTTTCTGCCAATGAACCATACGAGGAAACAGAGTATGTGGCAGCTGAAATATGCAGGCTTGTTCGTGAAGAAAACTACCGTTACAAGGACATTGCTGTACTTGCGGGAAATTTGGGGGACATTTCTTCAATTATAGAGGGCACTTTTCAACGCTATGAACTGCCCTATTTTATTGACATGAAGCGAAATGCCGCACAGTCCGCACCGATAATCTATATTAACAGCATTTTTGAATGTGTGCTGACCAAAAAATGGAACACAGAAAAAATATTAAAGTACATAAAATCACCCTTTTCAGACTTTATGGACTATGATATTTATGATCTGGAAAGCTACTGCATTACATGGAATGTAAACGGCGATATGTGGCTATCAGATTTTACAGCTGCGACCGGCAATTCAAGCTCCCTGCAACGAATCAATGAAACAAGACGAAGAATTATTAAGCCTTTAGCAGAATTCAAAAATGCTTCTGCTGACGGAACTGCCAAAGACATCTGTAAAGCATTTTACACATTGCTTGATAAAATCGGAATTTCAGAGCAAATTTTCTCGAAAATAAAGCTTGCTGCATCTATGAATGAAACCGAAAAATTACAGCAGTCACGAGAATTAAAACAGCTCTGGACTGCAATTTTGTCTGCTGTTTCTGCTATTTATACAAATATGGGAGATGAAAAAATATCACTGCGTGAGTTTTACGGCATTTTCAAGCTGATGATTTCACAGATAAGTGTTTCTCAACCCCCTCAAAAAGCCGACTGCATAAGAATTGCAGCAACAAATCACTCCAGACTTTCCGATATCAAAGCAGCATTTGTAATTCAAACCTGCGACAAAATTTTTCCTGCTCCAATTCACAGAAACGGTTTGCTTTCCATTAAGGATATTAAAAGCATAAATGAAATGGGTATTGATTTTTCTCAATCACCGAAAAATCAGCTGGCAAATGAGCGCTTTAATGTTTATAACACACTCACCTTGCCGTCTGACAAATTGTATGTTTCCTATTCTGAATCAGACTCAAAAGGCAATTTGCAGAATTGCTCTGCAATTTTTCCTATGATGAACAGAATGTTCGACTTACCGGTGGAAAAAATTCAGGATATGGACATAGAATTTTTCTGCTGCTCATATCGTACTGCATTGTACAAATACTTGGAAAAGCAAAATGACCGAAATGCCAATATCTCTTCTGTACGTCAATCAATAAAAACTTCTCAGGAATACTCTGACAAACTTGACAGCATTCTTGAAAATGCAAAGCAAACTGAGCATCATCTGACAGAATCCAACGCAAAAGCTATTATTCTTCCACACGATTTGAATATGTCGCCAACCAGAATTAACGACTATTATTCCTGTCCGTTTATGTATTTCTGCAAATATGGTTTGAAGCTGAAAACTCCTAATTCTATAAAAATTGACCAACTAAGCACAGGCAATTTAATCCACAACTGTTTTGAAAATATCCTTAGCACAGAAACAAACGGCAAACGGGTTTATAACAACAACTTCACCTCCTTTTCTGACGATGATATCCATAAGCTTATTGATGAATGCTTTGAAAAATATATTAATGAAAACCTGGGCGGCGACTTCGGAAAAGACGCTACGTTCCATGAAAATCTATTGCAAGTTAAAGATAAGGCCTTTTATGCAATCAAAAATATACAGGAAGAGTTGGAAAACTGCCTTTTCGTCCCCACTGCTTTTGAGTATAATCTCACCAAAAACAACGGTGAGTCAATTCTCAGAATAAAAGTTGACGATGATATAAGCATTAACATTCGTGGAAGTATAGACAGGGCTGATATTTACACCAACGAAAATGGAGATAAATTTGTCAGGATCATTGACTATAAAACCGGTTCAACAACCCTTAGTCTGGAGGATTTATATAACGGATTGAATCTTCAAATGCTTGTATATCTCCTTGCCATTACACAGAATATTAATGAAATTAATACTGACGGAAAGCTCAAACCGGCTGGAATTTTATATTCTCATATTGGATTGCCGGATGCATATTTAACACCTGCTGAAATAGAAACACTGAAACAGAATCAGACTCTTGACGAAAAAATTAAAATAAAAAGGGCCTCAATAATGAAACCCGACGGTATGATTATTGACAACGAGTTCACGCTGAATGCCTTAAACCAAAACTTAGATTTGGTGTTTACTCCTCTGAAAAAAAGAGGCAAGAATAATGCATTGGTAACCGAATCATATTTTTACGGCATTCAGATGTTTGCAATGAAAAAAATTAATGAAATGGCTTTGAGTTTGAAAGGCGGAAATATACCTGCTGATCCGATTCAATCGACCAAGAGATTAACATGCAGCTATTGTGATTTCTGGTCTATCTGCGGAAACAGCTCTCCAAAAAATCCTAAAATATCCTCCAAGCAAGACATTGACAAACTCAATTCCGAAATTGAACAACTTATCAACGAGAACAAATAAAAAGGCTGTTGCAATCATGCAACAGCCTTAATTTTCGCTATTATTTTTTCTTCTTAGTTATCAAAACTATCGCAGCAGCCAAGCCGAGACCAATGGTTGTCAAAGCTTTTACACCTGTTGAAACTCCGTTATCTGATGAATTGCCGTTAACTGTAATATTTGTCGGTGTGTTTGCACTTGGAATTACAGTAGGATTTGTTTTATCTGACGGATTAATTTGTGTTGGCTTTGGTGTTGTCTGAGAACTGTCATTGCCTTTACCCTCAGCTGTTTGGGTAAGAATTATTGCTGAATAGTCGCCATAGATTTTAGCATCATTAACTACAGTGAAAGCTCTTACTTTGAACTTATAATATGTAGATGGATTTAATCCTTTACACTCATATGAATTTGTATCTGCTATTGAAACTGAAATCTGTTTGGCATTGTTATCCATAACCACAACTTCATATTTATCAGCACCTTCAACTTTATCCCAGGTCAGCTTAACTGAATTTGCAGCCGCAGCAGCCTTAAGATTACTTACTTTTGCAGGGCTTACTGATATCTTAGCAGTAGCTGATTTACCATTGGCAATTTTACAAGTTATTGTTGCAGTACCAATGCTCTTTGCAGTTACTTTACCGTTCTCTACAGTAGCAACATTTTCATCTGATGATGTCCATACTGCGATTTCTGTTGAATTCTGTGGTTCTAATTGCTCATAAAGTCTGATTGAATCGCCAATTTCAAGTTTAGCTTCAGTAGTATCAAGCTTAACACTTGTTGCGGGAACATCATTAGGAATAGGATATGTGGAAAGGTCAGGAAGCTCTGACAAGGTTATAATTTTATCGCTGTTATAAACCTTTTTCCAAATCGATTTATTATCAGCATCATTAAAGTTTCCACTTGCAGAATATTCACCTGTCCATGAAGTGAAATAGCTCCATTTAGCATTGATATCAAACTGTTTTTCAGGCTCCATCAAGGTTCCGTTTTCTGTTAAAGCAACAATCTTAGGTGCCGTTGTATATTCATTTGCCTGTATGAACTTGTTTTTATTAGGCTGGAAGTCATTCTGTGAATTATAAATATCCTCGCCGATAATATCTACATATTCATCTCCCGGATAATAATCCTTATCCTGTCCATTCCATACCCAAATAAGGTTATTAATTCCATTTACATTTGTAATACGGTCATATACCAGTCTATAAAGCTTTATATATGCTTCCGGTCCGCCGCTGCCCCACCAGAACCAAGTGTTGCCGTCGCCGTGTCCACCGCCTTCATGCAATGGTCTGAAAAGTACAGGAATATTCTTATCCTGAAGTTCTTTTAGCTGCTTTGCAATATAGTCAATATCATCAACAAGCATCTTATATTCTTCTGAGCCTGGATTATTCATTATTTTTGCTAAATCAAATTTTTGTTTTGCAGGTGCAATTACCTTACCATATTCAGTTGTTGCTTCACCGGTCAGATCCAGATTACTATTGTAAAATGAACCCCACCAACGTGGATTTCCTTTTCCGCCTTCCTTTGTTGTTTCACAAGGTTCTGACTCGACACTACTGCCCTTCAAGTATTTATCCCACATTCTCCAATGCCAGCATAATGCTACAATTCCGCCTTTATCCGCAACATCTATGGCATATTCAATGGCTCCGCTTTGTTTCTGATGTTCCACAACGCTTGAACGTGAAAAGTCCATTAAATCAAGACCGATAATTGCAGGCTCCTCTCCTGTCAGTTCCTTAATGCTCCTGACATCATAGCTATTATAACCCATATCAGACTGCTGTCCTGAAATCGTATATTTGCCATAGCTATCCTTAAGATACTGATACAGACGCTTTGTATTGGCAGTTGCATTTTTATTGACAAGAGTATTTGATGCAACGGCTGAATAATAATCCTTTTGTGTATCAGGGTCTTTTTCTACAGTAAAATAGTCAGCGTTGATATATCCCCATGATGAATAAATAACTAGAGTATTTGTTCCTTTATTCAGCTTGACATCGTTAACTTTTGATGGAGCAAAATCGCCTTCCTTTGAGGCAAATTCTCCGTATCCCTCGCCGTTAACTTCAATATTATTTTTCTTTTGCCCGTTACCTGCATCGGAATTTGAATATACGGTTATGGTATAATAGCTTGTTTCTTCAACATTTATATCATAACTGATCTCAAAGTTCTGACTATTGAATTTTATATATTGTCCGCCTGAGGCTTCTTCGTCATCTACTTTTTCACAATATACACCCTTTTTCAGCTCTTCAGGATCTATAATATCTTCTTTCCATTTACCGGTTGTCAATGTACCGCTTTCAATTTCAATTTTCTGAATTGAAGATGAGCTTTCTTTTGACGATTCTTCTGCTGTTGTAAGCATTGAAGGAATTGCTGCTGCTAAACATGCCACTGATGCCGCTACCGCAGTTATCCTTTTCCATATTTTTATCATATGCATCCTCCTAAACAAGTTACTAATCTACACATTAACATGATAACATATTTTTTCAAAAAAGTAAAGCAAATAGGAATTTTTGTACACAAAAATATTCACAAAAATGCCTTTACAATTTTGTTACTTATTCATATAAAGGATATTTCTTGCAAATTTCAGTTACGCCTTTACGAATCTCATCAGCCTTATTATCAAAGTCAGTTGCTGTAAGATATATAAATTCTGCAATTTTGTCCATATCTTCTTCCACGAGTCCTCTTGTAGTAACAGCAGGTGTACCGATTCTCACACCGCTGGTAACAAACGGGCTCTGGGGATCATTCGGAACAGCATTTTTATTAACTGTGATATAAACCTGATCAAGTTTCTTTTCAAGCTCCTTGCCTGTAATATTAAATGACTGCAAATCAACGAGCATAAGGTGATTATCTGTACCGCCTGAAACCAGATTAAATCCACGCTTAGTAAGACCATTTG
>JBJFBR010000228.1:5683-7144 GCA_051888545.1 Oscillospiraceae bacterium | reverse complement strand
AATAACGGTAAGGCAACATTCTATATCGGCTTTGACCCGACAGCAGACAGCCTGCACGTTGGTCACTTTATGGCACTTTGTCTTATGAAACGTCTGCAAATGGCAGGCAATAAGCCTATCGTGCTTATCGGCGGCGGTACAGCTATGGTTGGAGACCCTTCTGGAAAAACAGATATGAGAAAAATGATGACAAAGGAAACTATAGCTCATAATGTTGAATGCTTTAAAAAGCAGATGAGCCATTTTATTGATTTTTCCGATGATAAAGCTATAATCGTCAACAATGCCGATTGGCTTCTGGATTTGAATTACGTTGACTTTTTAAGAGATGTGGGCGCTCACTTCAGCGTTAACAGAATGCTCTCCCACGAATGTTATAAACAGCGTATGGAACGTGGTCTTACTTTCCTTGAATTCAACTATATGATCATGCAGTCATATGACTTCTATAAGCTTTATACAGATTACGGCTGTAATATGCAGTTCGGCGGGGATGACCAGTGGGCAAATATGCTTGGCGGTACAGAACTTATCCGCCGTAAGCTTGGTAAGGATGCTTATGCAATGACTATTACCCTGCTGCTTAATTCTGAGGGCAAGAAAATGGGCAAGACCGAAAAGGGCGCTGTATGGCTCGACCCTGAAAAAACATCTCCTTATGACTTCTATCAGTACTGGAGAAATGTTGCAGACGCTGATGTTATCAAATGTCTTAAAATGCTCACATTCGTTCCTATTGAAGAAATTGAGGAAATGGAAAAGCATATGGAAGGTGCAGAATTTAATAAGGCAAAAGAACTTCTCGCTTATGAGCTTACAAAGCTTGTTCACGGTGAGGAAGAAGCAAATAAAGCTGACGCTGCTGCAAAAGCTTTGTTCTCAAATGGTACTGACAGTATGGATATGCCTACAACTGAAATCCCTGCTGATGAAACCGATGACGGAAAAATCGGTATTCTCACACTTCTTGTAAAGACAGGCATAAGCCCTTCAAACAGAGATGCAAGAACATTGGTAACACAGAATTCAATTTCCGTTGACGGCGAAAAATTTACTGACCCAAGAGGTACTGTAGATTTGTCTGACCCTGTTATCATCAAAAAAGGTAAAAAAGTGTTCCATAAGGTAATATTGCAGAAATAATTGCTGAAACTGCTATTGACAATAAAATATTTAAGTAGTATAATCTAAATTGCTGGGGGAACTCCAAAAGAGTTGAGAAAGGCTTTGCCTGACCCTTTGAACCTGTTGGTTAATGCCTGCGTAGGGAAAGCTATAATACAAAGATTAAATCTATGATATTTATTAGAGCTTTTACATGGGTATGTAAAAGCTCTTTTTTTGTGAGGTAAAATAATGAAAACCGTACTTACTGTTGCAGGCTCGGACAGTTCAGGAGGAGCAGGTATTCAGGCTGATTTGAAAACTTTTCTCGCCAACGGAGTTTACGGCATGAGCGTC
>JBJFBR010000228.1:4020-5583 GCA_051888545.1 Oscillospiraceae bacterium | reverse complement strand
CTGAGGGCAAAAGCTATAAATTTCAGTCTCTGAAAATCGACAACAAAAACACTCACGGAACCGGCTGTACACTTTCTTCTGCCTGTGCTGCGAATCTCGCAAAAGGCTGCGATCTGCCTACTGCCGTTTTGCTTGCAAAGAAGTATATAACAGGTGCAATAAACGATAAACTGAATCTGGGCAAAGGCATAGGGCCGCTTAACCACGGATATGATTTGAAAAGTAAATATATAAATAAGGAGGACTTGTTGTGAGAAATTATAAAACGCAAATGGAAGCCGCTAGAAAAGGCATAATTACCCCTGAAATGAAAATTGTTGCCGAAAAGGAATATATGGATGCTGAAAAGCTCCGTGATCTGGTTGCGCAGGGCAAGGTGGCAATCCCCTGCAACATAAACCATAAGTCCATTTCGCCTGAAGGTATCGGTGAGGGATTGAAAACAAAAATCAATGTAAACCTGGGTATCTCCGGAGACGCAAAAGACTATGACATTGAAATGCAAAAGGTAGATATGGCTATAAAATTCGGTGCTGAGGCTATCATGGATCTCAGCAACTACGGCAAGACAAACCGCTTCCGTAAAGAGCTTATTGAAAAATCTCCTGCAATGATCGGTACAGTTCCTATGTATGATGCAATCGGATATCTTGATAAAGACCTTCTGGATATTTCCGCAGAAGATTTTCTCAAGGTTGTAAAGGCTCATGCAGAAGAAGGCGTTGACTTTATGACCATCCATGCAGGAATAAACAGACGTGCTATTGAAGCCTTCAGACGTGAGGGCAGAAAAATGAATATTGTTTCAAGAGGCGGCTCACTGCTTTTTGCATGGATGATGATGACAGGAAACGAGAATCCGTTCTTTGAATACTATGACGAGGTTCTGGAAATTCTTCGTGAATATGATGTTACTATTTCACTCGGCGATGCCCTTCGCCCCGGCTGTCTTGCCGATTCGTCCGATGCAGGACAGATATCCGAGCTTATTGAGCTTGGCAATCTGACAAAGCGTGCCTGGGAAAAAGATGTTCAGGTTATGGTTGAAGGACCGGGGCATATGGCAATGAACGAAATTGCCGCAAATATGAAAATGGAAAAGAAAATCTGTCACGGTGCTCCGTTCTATGTTCTCGGACCTCTTGTAACAGATATTGCTCCCGGCTACGACCATATAACCTCAGCAATCGGCGGTGCAATCGCAGCAGCAAGCGGTGCTGATTTCCTGTGCTATGTAACCCCTGCCGAACATCTCCGACTGCCGGATGTGGACGATGTTAAAGAAGGCATTATTGCCGGGAAAATTGCTGCCCATGCTGCTGATATTGCAAAGGGCGTTCCCCATGCAAGAGATCTGGACGATAAAATGGCTGATGCAAGACACCGCATGGATTGGGACGATATGTTCAGTATTGCCATTGACGGAGAAAAAGCCAAGAGATTTTTTGAACAGACTCCTCCTGCCGATAGACATACCTGCTCCATGTGCGGAAAAATGTGCGCCGTAAGAACCACAAATATGATTCTTGAGGGTAAGGAAGTTAAGTTCTGCTCAGAAAGAGG
>JBJFBR010000228.1:0-3920 GCA_051888545.1 Oscillospiraceae bacterium | reverse complement strand
GTGCTTGCCGTAGATGCAGCCGGCGTTCACGTTGGCGCAGAGGATATGCCGGTAAGCATAGCAAGAAAAATTCTCGGTGAACATAAAATTGTTGGTGCAACGGCAAAAACTCTCGAAACTGCTCTTAATGCTCAAAAGGACGGTGCATCATATCTTGGCACAGGTGCAATTTATCCTACCACAACTCATGTTAAAACAAAGATAACTAAAGTTTCAACCCTGAAAGATATATGCAGTGCTGTTGATATTCCCGTTTGTGCAATCGGAGGCCTGAATAAAACAAACTGCGGCATACTTGAAAATACAGGCATTGCAGGAATTGCAGTGGTTTCTGCTGTTATGAAGGCTGAAGATCCGCAAAAAGAGGCAGAAATCCTTAAAGACATTGCCATAAATCTTACCTCAAAGAGCTAAATATGCGATTTTCACAGAGGAAACACAAATTTAACATTTTCGACATAAAGTATGATATAATTTATAACTTAATTGTATTACAATAGTTATATTGAGTTGATTAAGCGTGGTTCCAATAGGGACTGCATTATCTGTGATTCCAATAGGGGTTGCAAAATTTGATACTTTGTCAGCTTACATAAAAGACTGCTTCATAAAACCAATGCTTATGAAACAGTCTTTTTTTATTTTATTCCGTACTTTTTCATAAAATCCTCTGTAGAAATATATGACGGACGGTTAATGCGGTTCATTCCGTAAAGGCAGTTAACATTTCCTTTTTCCAATAGGTTTATTCTGCTTTCAACACCCAGCGTAACAACAAAACCTGAATTTTTCAGAAGTCTTTCACTTGCATCGCATTTTGAGCCATATGGATATGTGTAAATGGTTGGAGTAAATTGACAGTACTGCTGTAAAAGCTGTTGTGTTTTAAAAGTATCGGTTAAAAAGATATGCCTGTAATCATCATAGCTTTCATTTGTATTGCGTGATGCTCCTTTGCGGTTTCCGTCATAGTTGTGCAGGTTATAAGAATGATTAGCAAATTCCACCCGACCGCTTTTTCTCATTTCATTTATGTCGTTCCAATCAAGATAAGAATATGTTGGATTTGGCTGAGCTTCCTCGCAGGCATATTCAGAATAGCTGCCCACAACAGAAATCAGCGCCTTGAAATCATACTTTTTCAGCAGAGGATAAACATAGCAGTAATTATTATAGCACCCGTCATCAAAGGTAAGCACTACAGGCTTGTCGGGAAGAGTTCCTTTACCGTTTACAAAGCTGACAAGGTCGCTTATAAGCACAGAAGTGTAACCATGTTCTTTCAGCCATATTATATCTTCTTCAAGTACAGTTGGTGAAAGTACATAGTCATTCCAATAAGACTCATCTTTTAAAATACTGTGATACATAAGTATAGGCACTTTAATCTCTTTTGAATCTTTAATAAGCGATGATGCAATTATTGCAGCTCCTGCAGCAGAGGTTATAATCAAAGCCAGAACTATAATCACAGCTTTTTTTATTTTCAAGCTTAAAAACATAATATTACCTCCAGAATGTTGATATGTTACATATTATGCTTGAAATATGTCATTATTCTTTTAAAATTCATAGTCCAAAGGCTAATGCTCTTGAAATTTTTCCGTAATTATTGTATAATAATAAAGATATTGATTTTTATTTTGGAGGTATAATTTTGGATCAAAATAACTTAAAGAAAGAAATTGAACGCAGAAGAACTTTTGCGATTATATCTCATCCGGATGCAGGTAAAACTACTCTAACCGAAAAATTTCTTTTGTACGGCGGTGCAATAGCACAGGCAGGAGCTGTAAAAGGTAAGAAGAATTCACGCCATGCCGTTTCCGACTGGATGGAAATTGAAAAACAAAGAGGTATTTCCGTTACATCATCAGTAATGCAGTTTCAGTATGAAGGCTACTGCATAAATATACTTGATACGCCGGGACATCAGGACTTCTCAGAAGATACCTACAGAACGCTTATGGCTGCCGACTCTGCCGTCATGGTAATAGATGCTTCAAAGGGTGTTGAGGCACAGACAAGAAAGCTGTTCAAAGTCTGCGTTATGCGCCATATTCCTATTTTTACATTCATTAATAAAATGGACCGTGAATCACGTAACCCATTTGACCTTATTGAACAGATTGAAAACGAACTCGGCATTGAAACATATCCTGTCAACTGGCCTATAGGTTCAGGCAAGGAATTCAAAGGAGTTTATGACCGTAAAAAGCGTCATATTATTTCTTTTGAGGCAACAGGCGGAAATCATCAGGTTGCAGCTACAGAGGTAGATCTTGACGACTCATCTCTTGATGAGCTTATAGGTACTGAAAATCATCAGACTCTCATTGATGATATAGAACTCCTTGACGGTGCAAGCACAGAATTTGATATAGAGCGTGTTCATCGTGGAGAGCTTTCTCCTGTGTTCTTTGGCTCAGCACTAACAAACTTCGGAGTTGAACCATTCCTTGAGGAATTTTTGAATATGACTCCTCCGCCCACTGCAAGAAACTCTTCTGAAGGAATTATTGACCCGTTTGACGATAACTTTTCAGCCTTTGTATTCAAAATCCAGGCTAATATGAATAAAGCTCATCGTGACAGAATCACATTTCTCCGCATTTGTTCCGGAAAATTTGATAAGGATATGGAAGTCCTCCACGTTCAGGGAAACAAGAAAATGCGTCTTTCTCAGCCTCAGCAGCTTATGGCACAGGAACGTGAAATTGTCAGCGAAGCTTATGCAGGCGATATAATCGGCGTGTTTGACCCCGGTATTTTTTCAATCGGCGATACAATTTGTTCTCCAAAGAAGAAATTTGAATTTGAAGGCATTCCAACCTTTGCGCCTGAACATTTCCAGCGTGTAAGGGCAAAGGATACAATGAAAAGAAAGCAGTTCGTTAAAGGAACAACACAAATTGCACAGGAAGGTGCAATACAAATTTTCCACGAGCCTGATACAGGTATGGAAGAAGTTATAGTAGGAGTTGTTGGTGTACTTCAGTTTGATGTCTTTGATTACCGTATGAAAAACGAGTACAACGTTGATATGATTGAAGAAGACCTTCCCTATGCGTATATTCGCTGGATAGACAATAACGAAGACGGTTTTGACGCAAAGAACCTGAAACTCAGCAGTGATACAAAGCTTGTTCAGGACTTCAAAGGCAACTACCTCCTGTTGTTCACAAGCGAGTGGAATATTCGTTGGGCTCTTGAACGTAACGAAGGATTGAAGCTTTCAGAATTTAACCGGGGCGAATTGCAGTAATACGGCCCACGATTGGAATGAAAAATATGAGCATTGAATTAACTAAGCTTGACGGCATAATATTTGATATGGACGGTGTTATTTTTGATACCGAGCGTATAGGCTTAAAAAGCTGGCAAATCGTTGCCGATAAACATAATATACAGAATATAACCGAAACTGCTAAAAAGTGCATCGGCAGAAATACCACAGATTCCTTTGAAATTATAAGGTCTGACTACGGTGATTCGGTGGATATCCCAAAGCTGTATAAAGAATCAAAAATTGCTTTTGCAGAGTTGATTGAAAAGGACGGCTTGCCTCTGAAAAAAGGTGCAAAAGAGCTTTTGCAGTTTTTAAAGGACAGAAATGTAAAGGTGGGCCTTGCATCTTCTACAAATTATGATACTGTAACAAAACAGCTTGCTCAGGCAGGGCTTATAGATTATTTTCAGATTATTGTAGGCGGAGATATGGTTACTCATTCAAAGCCGGAGCCTGAAATTTATCTTATTGCCTGCCGAAAGCTGGGTGTAAATCCTGAGAGTTCCATAGCGGTGGAAGATTCATATAACGGTATAAAATCCGCATATAAAGCAAAAATGATGCCGGTGCTTGTGCCTGATTTGATTGAGCCAAATGATGAAATGCTTGAGATGTCCTATAGAAAATATAA
>JBJFBR010000227.1:0-7155 GCA_051888545.1 Oscillospiraceae bacterium | reverse complement strand
TTAAAGGTGCAGGTATCAGTTTTGCTGATTTAGCTGATGAAGATTATGATAATCCGTTTGGAATTGCATCAGGTGCAGGAGTTATTTTTGGTGCAACAGGCGGAGTTATGGAGGCTGCTCTCAGAACTGCTGCTGTCAAGTTGGATGGTTCAAGCAGAAAGCTGGAATTCAAAGAAGTCAGAGGAACTGATGGAATTAAAGAAGCAACATACAAAATCGCCGGCATGGATATTAATGTAGCTGTTGTTTCAGGCCTTGCCAATGCAAGAGAAATTATTGATATGATGCAGTCGGGAGAAAAGAATTATCATATGATAGAAGTTATGGCATGCCCGGGCGGCTGCATAAATGGCGGCGGTCAGCCTGTTCAAAGTGATAGTGTCCGTAACTATAAAGATTTAAAATCATTGAGAGCCAAGGCTTTGTATGATGAAGATACATCTTTGAAATATAGAAGATCGCACGAAACTCCTGTGATTAAAATGCTTTATGATGAATACTTTGATGCTCCAGGTAAATCCAGAGCGCATAAGTTATTGCATACTACATATGTAAAGCGCGGTACTCATTGATATAAGCGAAAATACGTCTGAACTTTATGTTTGGACGTATTTTTATTGTGTAACGAACCACCGGTTAAACCGGGGTTATAGTAAACATAGATAATGATAAATTATTTGTGACTGATATGTAAAATGACCGCCAAAAATTGACGGCCATAGTATTTAGATTGTGAATTTGTGACATTCTTTTCCACAATCTACATATAAGTTGATTTTTACGCAGGAATTATCTTTGTCTTTGTCTTTATCATGATCGCCTTTGTCAGCCGCAGCATCACATGGTGAATGCGGTGGTTCAGGCTTGTGATCTTTGTCACACTCAACATAGATGTTAAATTCAACGCAGTTGCATTTTTTTTCTTTCATAATTTCACCACCCAATTTATAATATGATAAAAAATGTATAATTGTTACTTTTATATTTTGTTGACAAATATAATCATATGGTGTATGATGATGTATAATAAAGATGAAAGGGGCATATGCAAATGAACAAAACAGAATTTTTGAATGAGCTAAGACAGCGTTTAATTGGTCTGCCGCTGGATAAAATTGATCAAGCCGTGGATTATTATGATAAAATTATTTCTGAATCGGACTGCGAAAATGAGGAAGATATTATAAGCAGACTTGGGAGTCTCGATGATATTTCAGCAAAGATTTTTGCAGATAATAATATGGCATATAATAAGTCTCAGTTTTATGCTAATCCAGCTCAAACAAATTATATGGGTAATGCAGTAAATAATCCTGCATATTCTTATGCTAAACAGCCAAAGAAAAAGAAAACCTGGCTTGTGGTGCTAATCATAGTTATTGCTTTAATTGCAGTTGTTGGTATAGTCCTGTCATTGGTTTTTGGTGCTGGTATTGTTGTAAAATTGTTTAAGAATAATGATAATATCAGCAGGGAAAATGTTTATGAACAGTTTAGTGCCGCTGATATTCAGAAACTTGATTTTGAAAGCGGCATAGGAGATTTTTATGTTGATGTTTCAGATAATGACCTTATTACTGTTCAAGGTGATAATCTTTCTGAAAATTGTTATACCTTTGAAGTGGATAGTGGCACGCTTAAAATTGAGTATAATGAGGAAAATATCCATAATTGGCTTGGGATAGCTGATAAAATTGGAAATGATAATGAAATTCATGTAACATTGCCTGCTAAAGTATATAAAGAATTTGATTTTTCAGCCGGTGCCGGCGATACTTTTATAAGTAATCTGAGCGTAACTGACCTTGAAATCAGCGGTGGAGTAGGTAATGTGACTGTAAATAATGTAACATCGGTTGGTAAAGCAGAACTTTCTCTTGGTGTTGGCGAAACCTATATTAATGAAAGCAGTTTTAACAAAAGTAAATTTGAGGTGGGAACAGGAAATCTGGAGTTTTCAGGAAAACTAAAGGGACATACAAAAATTGAAAATGGCATAGGAAATACAGAAATGAATATTGACGGTTATAAGTCTGAATACAATATTAATTATGATAATGGCGTTGGAAATGTAGATATCAATGGCAGCGAGTATAATAATAATGCTGCACAAAAAATAGATATTTTTTTAGATAACGGAGTTGGAAATATTACTTTGAATTTTAAATAGTTAAAACGTAAAAATGAACTTTATTGTTTCGTATCTTGCAATCATATTAATGAATTGTTCATATATAATTAAATATATCCGGTAAAATGATATAATATAAACAAACTGATGCATAACTTGTGTCGAAAAATCTCAAATTATGACTATTTACAAATACCAATAATTATGCTAGAATTAAATCAAAGCAAGGAAGCTTATGTTTAAGTTTCCTTGCTTTTTTATTTTTAGTGGGAGATGATACTTATGAATACACCTGTTGCCAATTCTCAGGAAATCAATAATTTACTGGCAAGGTACGGCGTAAAATTCGGAATTTACAAGAACGGGACTTTTAAAGAACAGCTTTTTCCTTTTGACGCTATTCCCAGAATAATTTCTGCTGATGATTTTGCACATATTGAAAAAGGTCTGATACAGCGTGTCAATGCATTAAACTTGTTCTTGAAAGATATTTATACCGATAAAAAGATTATTCACGACAAAGTAATTCCGGAAGAATTTGTATTCATCTCAAAGGGATGCCTTGCACCATGTGACGGAATTGTTCCGCCGAAGGAAATTTACAGCCATATATCGGGTATTGACCTTGTTCAGGCAAAGAACGGTACATGGTATATTTTAGAGGACAATCTTCGTATTCCGTCAGGAGCTTCTTATCCGTTGATTGCCCGTGAACTTTGCAGAATGGCAAGTCCATGGGCATTTGAAGATAATAAAATTGCTGATAACCGAAACTACGCAAAACTGCTGAAGAGTACCATGGATTATGTTAATTGCGGAGGTATAAATGCAATTCTCACTCCGGGCAGATATAATGCAGCTTATTTTGAACATTCTTATCTTGCTGAAAAAACAGGAGCTGTACTTGTGGAAAATTCTGATTTGTTTGTGGAAAACAACATTCTGTATATGCGAGATTTTGACGGCGGAAAAACAAGAGTTGGAACGCTTTACAGAAGAATTGCCGATGAGTATCTTGATCCGCTGACATTCCTGCCTGAATCACTTATAGGTGTACCTCATATAATGGATGCCTATCGTGCAGGAAATGTAGCTATTATGAATGCACCTGGAAATGGAGTTGCTGATGATAAGGGAATTTATTACTTTGTTCCCAAAATGATAAAGTATTATCTTGGCGAAGAACCGATACTTCAGAACGCTCCTACATATCTTCCGTTTTATGATGAAGACAGAAAATATGTGCTTGATAACCTGGATAAACTCGTTGTTAAGGATGTTTCAGAGGCAGGGGGATACGGTGTTGTATTCGGACGTGATATGACAGCCGAAGAACTTGAAAAATGGCGTGAGCTTATAACAAAAGAATCAAGAAGATTTATTGCACAAGAGGTAATTGACTTTATTGATTTGCCTGTTATGGATGGAGATAAAACCGTAATGCGTAAGGCTGACCTTCGTGCGTTTGTTCTTTCAGGAGAAAAAACAAGAGTATGGGCAAGCGGTCTTACAAGATTTTCAAGAAATCCTGATTCATTCGTTGTAAATTCATCACAAGGAGGAGGCTTTAAAGACACATGGGTAATGTTGCATTAAGTAAATGTTCATGTCTGTTTTGGCTTGGACGATATACGGAGAGAGTTTTTACTACTCTGAACACATTTTTTAAATACTATGATAATATGATTGATAAGGATCCGGAGGTTTACAAGAAATATCTTGCAGCAATAGGTGTTCCTGATACTTATAAAGGAAAAGACGATTTTCTGTATCGTTATGCTTTTGATATGAAAATTCCTGATTCAATTATCTCAAATCTTGAAAGAGCATTGGGCAATGGTATTGTTTTAAGACAGGAGATAAAATCATCTTCACTTTCATATTTGCAGCTTGCAATAGATAAGATGAAAAACTCTATTGCAACAACTATGTTCAGATATGATTTGATGTTTGTTCATGATAACTTGTATGCTTTTTGGGGTTGCATTGAGAATAATATGACTGATGATAAAGCAAAAAATATCATATATCTTGGCAAGGCAATAGAAAGACTTGATCTTTTTGTAAGACTGGAATATCCTGTTGAAGATTTAAAATCTGCATTTGCTTATTTGTCAAAGCATATATCAGCGATTGATAAGGCTGGCTATGGCGAATCAATAAACAGAATCGCTTATGAAGGTCTGGAAAAAGAAATTAATAAAGATTGTGATGTTAAAAAATATCGGAATGAAATGATTAATAATATCGAAAAATTGTTTGAGGTAAAAAAAGGTGAAGAAGTTTTGGTTTGAATTTAAAACGTCCTTTGAATTCTCCCAAAATATTTCCGAACACAGTTTCTCACTGAGGTGTCTGCCGAAATCTGACGGCAGACAGCTTATCAGTGATTTGCAGTGTGAAGTTCTGCCTGCAGGCAATGTCTGGTATAGCTTTGACAGTTTTGGCAATTCGGTGCTGTGCGGACGAATTCCAAATCCGCATAACTATTTTTTGTTTAAAATTAAAGGCTGTGCAGAAATAAAGTCTGACTATAAAATATCTGGAATAAGCAGTGAAGTATATAGATTTCCTTCTCGGCTGACAATAGCAGGCAAAGAAATATCAGATTTTTATAAAAAGATAAAGCCTGCTTTAAAAGGAAGTGCGATTGAGCGTTCTGTTGTTATGTCGAATATGCTTTATGAGGTTATGCAGTATGTTCCCGGCAGTACGGATGTAAATACTAATGCTGAATTTGCTTTCGAGCAAAAGACAGGAGTGTGTCAGGACTATACTCATATTCTTTTGTCTTTGTGCAGGCTGAATGGTATTAAGTGCAGATATGTTTCAGGACTTGCCAATGAAAGCGGAGAAACTCATGCTTGGGCTGAAATTTTTTCAGACGGTGTGTGGACGGGAATTGATCCGACCAATAATCGCCTGTGCAGTGAAATGTATATTGCAATATGCCGCGGCAGAGATTATGCCGATTGCCCGATAGAGCGAGGACTTTACCTGGGTAATGCTGTATGCAGGCGTGAAATCTATTCAAAGGTTATATAATTTATAAGGTGGTATGGGAATAAATGGTTAGTGTAGTAACAAGTGCGGAATTAGCAGTAAATGAAAAACTTGTTATCCGCAGAAACAGAATTGAAAATCCATCAAAAAAAGATGGTAAGCGTGTTTGCATAGTTACCGGCACTCATGGTGATGAGCTGGAGGGACAGTATGTTTGTGCAATGTTGGCTAAAATTCTACAGGAAAATATTTCGCAGCTTGAGGGAACAGTAGATATTTATCCTGCACTAAATCCATTAGGTGTTGATTCCATTACTCGTGGTATGCCTATGTTTGATCTGGATATGAACAGAATCTTTCCCGGTTCATCAGAAGGAACAATGGCAGAGTGTGTTGCAGCAGGAATTATTTCTGATATAAAAGGAGCAGATTTCTGTATTGATATTCATTCAAGCAATATTTATTTAAAGGAAATACCACAGGTCAGAATCAATGAAATTAGTGCAAAGGAGCTTGTTCCCTATGCGAAAATGCTGAATATAGATTTCGTTTGGGTGCATCCGGCAGCAACTGTGCTTGAATCAACTCTTGCTTATAGCTTGAATGAAATTGGTGTGAAAACACTGGTAGTTGAAATGGGGGTTGGTATGCGTATAACAAAAGAATACTGCAATCAGCTTACGGCAGGAATACTTAATTTCTTGAAAGAAATTGGCGTATGGCATGGCGAAACCGAGGCTGTGCGTCAGCCGATTCTTTCTTTTGACAGGAATGTTTCATTTGTTAATTCATCAGCAGCGGGAATTTTTGTTCCATGTGTCGATCATTGGGTTGACATTGAAAAGGGTGCCCATATAGGTGATGTATTGGACCCGGCTACCGGAAGTGTTGAAGAATATGTAACAGCTCCTGAGGCAGGCAGGATATTTACTTTGAGAGAGTACCCGATTGTATATGGCGGCTCACTTATTGCACGTATTCTGGGAGGTGACAGTAATGCGTAAACGTGTATTATACTCTATTGCTTCACCTTACCGTGAAAGTATGGATGTAATTGGATATGTGTTTGGAAGCGGAGAAAAATCACTTTGTATTGTGGGTTCTATGAGAGGAAACGAAGTACAGCAAATGTATGTGTGTTCCCAACTTGTGAAAGCATTGCGAAAATTTGAATCCCACGGAAAAATAGTATCGGGACATGAGATAATGGTTGTACCGTGTGTTAACTATTATAGTATGAATATTGGAAAACGATTTTGGACAATGGATAATACGGATATAAATCGTATGTATCCGGGATATAATCTGGGAGAGACTACACAGCGGATTGCAGCAGGAGTCTTTGAACAATTACGGGGATATAAGTATGGTGTTCAGTTCGCAAGTTTTTACCAGCAAGGAGATTTTCTTTCCCACGTTAAAATGATGGATACAGGTTTTACAAATCCTGAAAAGATGAAAGATTTTGGTTTGCCATATGCATTTGTTCGTGAACCTCGGCCATATGATACAACAACGCTGAATTATAACTGGCAGGTATGGGAAACAAACGCATTTTCATTTTTTACCAATGCAACTGAGCATATTGATGAAAAATCAGCTGAACTTGCAAAAGAATGTGTAATCAGATTTATGGTAAAGCAGGGAATGCTTGATACAAAAATAACAGGCGGTTATGTTACCGAGATTATAAATGAGAAAGAGCTGATGCAGATTCATTCTGAAAAAGCAGGTATTTATCGTCCAAAGGCTAAAGCCGGTCAGAAGTTTTCTGAGGGGGATTTGCTCTGCGAGATATTGGACCCTCTTGAAGGTAATGTGGTTTCTGAGGTACGTGCTCCCTGTGATGGAGTAATATTCTTCCGTTATAATAAACCGTTAGAAGTTGAAAATACCGTATTGTTTAAATTGCTGCCAAGATAAAAAAAGTCTCCTATTTCATTTAGAAATAGGAGATTTTATTCTGTGCATAGTGATGCAACAGCTGTTTAATTTGTATTATTAAAAAATTATACGTCTTA
>JBJFBR010000226.1:0-7181 GCA_051888545.1 Oscillospiraceae bacterium | reverse complement strand
TGCATAGTGATGCAACAGCTGTTTAATTTGTATTATTAAAAAATTATACGTCTTATAGTTTGAATGCTGTAATATTTAAGATTTGAAATTGACTGAACTTTGATTCCGTCATATGAGTTCATAGCATGAACAAATTTATTGTTGCCTACATACATTCCAACATGGCTTCCTCCGTTCATAACAATTATGTCACCGGGTTTCATATTTGACCTGCTTACTGCTTTTCCGTAACCGGCCATAGCGGAAGCACTGTGTGGAAGATTGATGCCTACCTGTTTGTATGAAAGCATTACAAGTCCTGAACAGTCTGTAGCTCTGTAACTTGAACCACCGTATACATATCGTCCGCCATTCATGCTTGCACCGTAATCTGAAACAATGCGTGCTTTATATGCTGTTCTTGTTATTCTTGTTGCTTTTTTGTCTGATTCCTTAATAAATAAACCTTTGTACTTGCCGTGAGTTATTTTAATGAGCTTATAAGGATTTTTTGAAATGTTTTTACCTTCAATAGTTGCACCTTTTATTGTAGTCAGAATTCCTTCATCAACTATTGATGAGGATAATTTTGCGGCTTTTATTAATTTTCCGTTTTTTATTTTATAAAATTGTGTTCCGCTTTTTATTGAAAAATATGTATTGCTTCCTGTGCTTCTGTTAAAGCTAGTTCCATATTTGCTTTTACCACGTACAGCTTCAATTTTAATTCTATAAGATTTGTGTGCATTGAGATAATTAGCACCTTTGCGGTATACATTTATTTTTCCGCTGTCTTTTGATACCTGATTTTTTGAAATATTTTTCATTGAAAGTACATTGTCAACATAAACATTGAATTTAGTATCGGAAGTGTAACGGGATATGTTTTTTACTTTAACCTGAATTCTGTTTCTATCAATATATTCAACAGAAAGAGAAGGCTTTGCAACTGTTGATGCTGCACTTACACTTAGAATAGAACTGTTATTGTCTGTATTAGTCGTTGCCATAAAACCTATAGCACCTGATAATGTAATTGATAATGCCAATGAAGCAGATATTATTTTTTGCTTAAAAATAGCAATCACCCTTTCGTTTTTATCTGTTGTTAATATAATAGCATATTTTTTAATGGATTTGTAGTCTTTTCAAAAATTATTGTATCAGTGCCGTAATAATTGTAATATATTTGTAACCGCTTTGTATAATATGACAATAAAATCAAAAATAATGTTAATCAAATGTTAATTCAAAAATTGAAATAACAATTTAATCCCCAATAAATAGGCGTTTTTTGTAATTCCGCTGATTGAATAAAAATAGTTGTTTTGTTAATAATGTATCTTTGCACAAAAAACAGGGAAAAATATTTTTCAAGTTTAGTGAAAAAATATATGATAAACTATTGACAATTTCAAAAAAATAATATAGAATATAATTAGCACTCAGAGATATAGAGTGCTAACACTCAAAAGCATATAGTGCTAACAAGAATATAAGGTCATTTGTGAGGTGAGACAGATGGATGACCGAAAGCTTAAGATTCTTGCAGCTGTAGTTGAAGAGTATATTGTTACAGGAGATCCGGTGGGTTCAAAGGCGATAATGAAAAGCGTAAAGGCTTCGTCTGCCACAATAAGAAATGAAATGGCTGAGCTTGAAAAACAGGGATATCTTGAACAGCCTCATACATCAGCAGGCAGAATTCCAACGTATACCGGTTTCAGATTATATATCGACCAGATAATGCAGATTGATCCGCTTACGGAAGAGGAAAAAAGGCATATTGATTCACTTATTCCCGATACTGCGGTTACTGATGAACAGCTTGTACAGTCAGCGTCTGTAGCTTTATCTGAGCTTACACAATGTGCAACCGTTGTGGCACATTCTGAGCCGAAGTTTTCACTTATTTCAAAGGTAGAAGTAATTCCTACGGGCAAGCGGATGTTTGTTATACTTATGATTACTTCAAACGGTTCTATTAAAAACAAAACTTGTAGGCTTGAGTTTGATATTACAAATGAGCAGCTTGAATTCTTTGATAATTTTCTCAGAGAAAATTTACAGGGTATGCCGCTGGATGAAATATCAGATGAATATTTTGACGGAATAAAAACTGCACTGGGCACATATATGATGACGCTTTCACCGCTGGTTTTAGAAATTATGAAGCTTTCAAAAGAGTTTCAGGAACAAGACGTAGATATAAGCGGTGCAAAAAATCTTCTGGCCTGCAAGGATTTTAATCAAAACGAAATCATTAGCTTTCTGGACAATAAGGAAGAAATCACTAAGCTTATTAATGATACATTCAGCGATTTGCATGTAATGTTTTCTCCGGAGAGTGATGAATTTGTAATTCATAATTCATCATTTATATCAGCACCGATTTCACGTAAAGGTAAAAATGTCGGCTCACTTGGACTTATTGGTCCGATGCGGCTTAACTATTCAAAGTTTATCCCTTATCTTAAATATTTTTCAAACAGAATTACAGATTTGTTAGATGAAAGAGATGATGAAGATGATGAATAAAAAGAAAGGCAGGCGTATAAAAATGGAAAATAAAGAAAAAGAAATAGAGAAAGATCAAGAACAATGTGAAAAGGAATCTGAAAATCAGACTCCTGAAGAAAAGAAAGAAGACACCCAAAATAATGAAGACTCAGATAAAAAAGAAAAAGAACCTTCAAAAGAGGAAAAGCTTGAAGCAGAACTGAAAGAAACGAAAGATAAGTATTTAAGACTTATGGCTGAATATGACAATTTCAGAAAACGCTCGGCTAAAGAGAGACTGGAGATTACAGATACTGCAACAGGCAATGCTGTAAAAGAAATTCTTTCAGTTATTGATAATTTTGAAAGAGCTCTTGATACTGAAACAACCGATGAAAAATATAAATCCGGAGTTGAAATGATTTTCAAACAGTTTTTGGAAGTCCTCAAAAAGCTTAATGTTGAGGCTATTGATCCGGTAGGCGAAACTTTTGATCCGAACATTGCAAATGCGGTTAACCAGATAGAAGATCCTGAGCTGGGCGAGAATGTGGTTGCACAAACTTTCCAGAAAGGCTATAAGATCGGAGATAAAGTAATAAGATATGCAATGGTTGTAGTTGCAAATCCTTAACACAGTCAATTGTTATTTTATATAATAGTATGTAAATATTGAAAGGAAGAATGACTTATGAGTAAGATTATTGGTATTGACCTTGGTACAACAAATTCATGCGTAGCAGTTATGGAAGGCGGAGAAGCAGTTGTTATCCCTAACAGCGAAGGTGCAAGAACAACTCCTTCAGTAGTAGGCGTTTCAAAGAACGGCGACAGACTTGTTGGTCAGGTTGCTAAAAGACAGGCAGTAACAAACTTTGATAACACAGTAATATCAATCAAGAGACATATGGGCTCAGATTACAAAGCTAAAATGGGCGGTAAAGAATATACTCCTCAGGAAATTTCCGCTATGATTCTTCAGAAGCTTAAAGCAGACGCTGAGGCTTATCTCGGCGAAACTGTAACAGACGCAGTTATCACTGTTCCTGCTTACTTTACAGATGCTCAGAGACAGGCAACAAAAGATGCCGGTCAGATTGCAGGACTTAATGTAAGAAGAATTATTAACGAGCCTACAGCCGCTGCACTTTCTTATGGTATTGATAAGGAAGAAGATCAGAAGGTTATGGTATATGACCTTGGCGGCGGTACATTCGATGTATCTATCATTGAAATGGGTGACGGTGTTACAGAAGTTCTGGCAACAGCAGGTAACAATCACCTCGGCGGAGATGATTTTGACCAGAGAATTATTAACTGGATGATTGAAGAATTCAAGAAATCTGACGGCGTCGATCTTTCAAATGATAAAATGGCAATGCAGAGACTTAAAGAAGCAGCTGAAAAGGCTAAAATCGAGCTTTCATCAACAGCTTCAACAACAATAAGCCTTCCGTTTATTACAGCTGATGCAACAGGTCCTAAACATCTTGAACTTACACTTTCACGTGCTAAATTCAACGAAATGACTTCAGACCTTGTTGAATCAACACTCGGACCGGTTCGTCAGGCACTTTCAGACAGCGGTCTTACACCAAATGATTTGAACAAAGTTCTTATGGTTGGCGGTTCATCAAGAATTCCTGCAGTTCAGGAAGAAGTTAAGAAAACTATGGGCAAAGAGCCATTCAAGGGAATCAACCCTGATGAATGTGTTGCACTTGGTGCTGCTTATCAAGGCGGTGTACTTGGCGGAGATGTTAAGGACGGCTTGCTCCTTCTCGATGTAACTCCATTGTCACTTGGCCTTGAAACAATGGGCGGTGTTTGCACAAAGATTATTGAAAGAAATACAACTATCCCTACAAAGAAGTCACAGATATTCTCAACAGCAGCAGACAATCAGTCAGCAGTTGATATTAATGTACTTCAGGGTGAAAGAGAATTTGCTAAGGATAACAAGCAGTTGGGTATGTTCCGTCTTGACGGCATTGCTCCTGCTCCAAGAGGTATTCCTCAGATTGAAGTAACTTTTGATATTGATGCAAATGGTATTGTTCATGTTTCTGCTAAGGACCTTGGCACAGGAAAAGAACAGAACATTACAATTACATCTTCAACAAATATGTCTAAGGAAGATATTGATAAAGCAGTTAAGGAAGCTGAAGCTTTTGCATCAGAAGATGCTAAGAAGAAGGAAGAAGTAGATACAAGAAATAATGCTGACCAGCTCGCATTCCAGGCAGAAAAAGCTTTGGGCGAATTTGGCGACAAGGTACCTGCTGACAAAAAGAGCGAGTGTCAGAGCAAGATTGATGCTTTGAAAGAAGCTTTGAAGGGTACAGATATTGAAGCTATTAAGGCAAAGCACAAAGATCTTGAAGAGACATTCCAGAAGATTGCAACTGATGTATATCAGCAGGCAGCAGCTCAGCAGCAGGCAGCAGGAGGTCCTGCACCTGATATGAATGGTAATCCAAATGCAGGTGCAGCAGGCGGAAACGATGATGTTGTAGACGCTGACTTCACAGACGTTGACTAATAACTCACAGTGGTTTTTACCGCAGAGCAATGTGCCCTGCGGTAAGCCTTATTATGGAATTATCACTGTAAATGAGTTTGCGGTTCAGGAGTTGAATTTATATGGCAGAAAAAAGAGATTACTATGAGGTGCTGGGGGTTTCTAAATCAGCAAGCGAAGATGAGATAAAAAAGGCTTATCGTAAGAAAGCTAAAATGTATCACCCTGATTTGCACCCAAACGACAAAGATTGTGAAGAAAAGTTCAAGGAAGTCAATGAGGCGTATGAAGTTCTTTCGGATCCTGACAAGAAAGCTAAGTATGATCAATTCGGTCACGCAGGAGTAGATCCTAACTTTGGTGCAGGTCAAGGCGGTGGATTCGGCGGATTTGGTGGATTTGGCGATGTTGAAGACATATTCAATTCATTCTTCGGCGGCGGGTTCGGCGGATTTGGCGGCGGTCGTTCAAATGCAAATGCACCTGTAAGAGGCAAAGATATTGAAACAAGAATCAATATTGATTTTATGGACGCCTGCAAAGGTATCAAGAAAAATCTGAAATATACACGTCTTGAAAAATGTACTGAGTGTAACGGAAGCGGTGCTGCTCCGGGTACTTCAGCAAAAACCTGTCCCGACTGTCATGGTACAGGAAAAGTAAAGGTTACCCAGAGGACTCCTTTTGGCAATATTTCTCAGGTTACAGGATGCAGCAGGTGCGGCGGCACGGGACAGGTAATTGATACTCCTTGCAAGAAATGCGGCGGAAAAGGTGTTGCAAAAACAACTGTCAACAAAGAAATTGAGATTCCTGCCGGAATTAATGACGGTCAGACGCTGAGAATTTCCGGCGGCGGACACTGCGGTAAAAACGGTGGAGGCAACGGAGATTTACTTATTCTTGTTAATGTTCGTCCTGATCCCATTTTTGAACGTAAGGGATTTGACATCTGGACAGAAATTCCAATTACTTTTGCACAAGCAGCACTTGGTGCTGAAATAATTGTTCCGACTATTGACGGAAAGGTTAAATATAATATTCCTGAGGGAACTCAGACCGGAAAAGTATTCCGTCTTAAAGAAAAAGGTGTTCAGAGACTTTACAACAAGGGCAGAGGAGACCATTATGTTAAGGTAGTTGTTGAAATACCTAATAATCTTACCAATGAGCAGAAGGAATTAATCAAGAAATTTGACAACTCAGTTTCAGACACAAGCTATAATAACAGACAGAGCTTTTTTGAAAAGCTGAAGAACAAATTCAAATAATTGTTTAACATTGCAGAGCTTAGCTTTTTAATAGCTGAGCTCTTTTTTAAAATAACAAATGTTAACATATATACACTTGAAATTTGTATATTTATAGTGTATAATAATCATAGATATATACAGTTGTAAGTTATTTATGGAGGAAGCAAATGAATACAGATATGATAATGAAAATAGGAGTTAACTTGATTGTATTATTTATGGTTATTCCTATTCACGAATATGCTCATGCCTGGGCTGCAACCAAATTAGGTGACGATACACCAAGGTATCAGGGACGGCTTACTTTAAACCCATTTGCACATATTGACTGGATTGGTGCTATATGTATGGTACTGGTTGGCTTTGGTTGGGGACGACCTGTACAAGTTAATCCTTTGAATTTTAAAAAATATCGAAAAGGCATGGCATTAACTGCTGCTGCAGGTCCTATTTCTAATTTGATTGTTGCTTTTGCAGCTATGATCATATATAAATTTATTTATCCGTTATATTTAAATAATCCAAGCACAAGTATGTATTGGGTTATTCTGATATTACAATATTTTATTTCTGTCAATGTTGGTCTTGCGGTATTCAATTTGCTGCCTATACCGCCTCTTGACGGCTCTAAAATACTTGAATTCTTTGTCGGACCAAAACTCTCGGCATTCTTTGCAAGGTATCAGATGATTATTTCTGTAGTATTTATAATTTTGGTAGTATCACCATTTCTCAGTACTCCTTTGTCATGGCTTCAGACTTTAATGTTCAAGCTAATGGATTTACTTACAATGTGGGTTGATCCTATTGCTAACTTATTGGTAAGATAAAATGGAGCTTGAATTCAAACTGGAGAATTTCCAAGGTCCTCTTGACCTGCTTTTACATTTAATATCAAAACATAAGCTTAATATATGTGATATTGAGAT
>JBJFBR010000225.1:0-7190 GCA_051888545.1 Oscillospiraceae bacterium | reverse complement strand
TGAGTGAGAACAAAAAAATCCTCTGATTTATTTTCTATCTGTAAATCAGCACAGGTTAAAACTATCTTTATGTCGTTTGTCTCATCCTCAACGGCAATACTACCACCCCGCCCAAAACTTCTTTCGTAGAGAGAATCAAGTACCTCACAGTATTTTTTTATATTGTTTATTTTATCAGGGTTCTCCATATATTGATCTCCTAAACGATCTGTGTTCATTTTGATTCTAATCAAAACTAGGTTAAAACTGTCTAAGATGTTCATAATCAATCTCCTATCTTTATAGAAATATCATCAAAAGCAAAATCAATACTAATCTTATGGTCTTTTCTTGGATATACCTCCATAATATCAGATAACTTAATAATCTCTTCTAATGCCTTAGGATCATCAAAAACAATTTTATCGCATACAATAGATATATATCCGCTTCCAACGAATGGCTCGTTTATTCCACATTCTACCTTAGTGTTTTTTCTATCAGCAATGTTTGTTATAACCTTGTAGACTTTGTTTAATTCAGCCATCCTTTTTGGAGACAGTACTGATGTCCCCTCTCCCTTTTTCTTCAAAGCAGCAGCTACCAGTTTTAGAAGTGGATCGTTTATCATTTCACTTTCTGGTCTTTTTATAACTTTAAATTTCATCGTGATTCCTCCTTGATTTTTAAATATTTATTATACATCTATTGCAGCTCTATAATGATTACACCACTAATGCTGTCTTTTTATAAGATGCATCATACAATGATTTCAGGTACTTAGTTACTTTTTCTTCTATTTCTTCTGATGTAAAATAATCAAGAATATATGTACCTCCAAGAACATTTAAATACTTTGTTGCTTCATAATAAGTATCTCTCTTCAATCTATTCTTCAGATAAAATCCTTCTTCTTCAAGTTTTTTCAATGCAGATATTATACCAACTGATATATTCTTATTACTCATATAATTGTTTGAAAAAATTATCAAAGCCTTTGTCGGATAATCATCTTCAAAATATTTTGTAAGTTCAAATGGATCGGTTCTGCTTTCATCATATGTAAGTCTGCCAACCCACCATAACTTTGATAAACTGTTTTTTATAAGCGAGCGTTTATCTCTTTTCTCCAAAAAGCACCTTGAATTTATATTAGATGATTTTATACTATTATTTGTTAAATTCCAACGGCAATGAATATATTTCCAAAAATCACAATGACACATACCAGCCCACAATCTTTCATCAGTAGCTTCTGTATCAGTTAAAGTTTTCATAGCAGAATATAAAGTTATAGTGTTTTTTACATCAGATTTACTTACATCTGTAGAATTATCATATGTAAGTTCAAAATTTGGGAATTCATGTTTGTATTCCTTGAATGGCAAGTCATTTCCAAAATAATCATATATCCAATCATTTGTATCATCAGAATAATGTTTTAAATTGCTATTTAAATTGGTTCTGAGAGCTTCAAGTGCATTTTCTGTTAAAAAGTGAACTTTCATATTTATTCATCCTCCCCATCAGAAAAATCATGGGATATAAGTGCATCAAGTGCACGGTTTACAGGCAAATCTAAGCATTTTTGAGCAAGTTCAAATGATGGAACATCTTCTAGAAGTTTATCGTCCAAAATAAATCCATTCTTTTCAAGAGAACGCTCAATTGATTTGTACCACCTTTGATCCTCAAATTCGCCTGTTCCTGAATTCTTTAAATTTTCAAATGTGTATACAAGAGCCGGGATTATTAACATTGAATGAATAACCGGTTGCATTTCAGGCATTCCGGCAAGCAATTTATAATTTTCAAAGCTTTTATCACAAAGCGTTATTGTAATTTTCTCTCCTCCTATATCAATTTTCATGCTTTCATCAGTATCTTCTGCACATTTGCAAATTGTGAAAATTGAAGGAATTTTAGAAAGTTCTTCAACTTCTTTGGTTATTTTCATATTATACTGCCCACCGATAGCAATAATATTTCCACGATGCAAATCAAATTTCATTCCTTCATAATCATCATTAAAGGAATCATTATAATAATCTATAATATCATCTTTTGCTACAACAAAGGCACAAATTGAAACTTTTCCATTTAGTTTATGCTCAGGAACATTTTTTCTTATTTCTGTTTCATCTGTTTTAATAACTGTTCTATAAGCAGTATAAGGGCATTCAATATGGATTACATATTCTGCATATTCATTTTCAATTAGTTTATTAATCTTTTTGTCAACAAGATTAAGTGATATCTTAAAACAGATTTCTCTTAATCCCTGTTCTGCTGTAAACTTCATAGTGAAACTGCTGTCTTTATAATCATCATTATAAATTGACAGAACTGGATAAGGATATAATTTATGATGAATATCCATATAGCTTCACCTCCAAAGAACATTCTTCCGCATAAGCAATCGAAAATGAAATTTTATTTTTCTCCATTTTATTTATATTGTCAATATAAATTTTATTTTCTTTACATTGTAATGAAGAATTATTTATTAAGTCTTTTGCCGTTAAAATTGATGCCTTAACATTTTTTTGTTCTCCTGAAAGACTTATCTGTAAATACCCTTTACCTGAGCTTCTTTTAGGAACAAATATCAAAGTGTATACATTATTTATTTTATCCGATAAGAACATTCTTACAGACATGGTACCTATATTGGTTGTATTATTATCATCATAATTATAATCATTTGTTCCTACATATTCATTATCTCCATTGCCATTGGTTCCGGGATTTTCACCTTCTCCTTGTCCAAATCCCGTTCCAGTATGAGTTTTATTATGCCCATCGTCATGAGCATCTTTTGATCCTGTTCCACCATAAGCCTCATCTTCAATATCATCAAACAAATCGTCTTCATAGTTAATAGATTTATTTCCTTTAAGTGGTTCTTCATATCCAATCTGTTCTTTTTTTAGTGCTGAAGTTTTTATATCGATACTGCTTGTTTTTTGACTAACAGCTTCTACTTTTTGCTGATTATTTGTGTCAACATACTCAGTATCAGGCAAAAACTCGCCCATTCCTTCAGCATCCATTTCAGCAACTGTTGTTTTTCTACCAATCTCAATTACTGCATTTTTTACATATTTGTATAGCATCAACATATTATTTTTAGCTTTAGTTTTTGAATCAGTAGTATGTCTTTCCGGTTCCCATGCATTATGCTGAGGATTTTCCATTTCACGAAAATATGTATTTATCTTTTCATCCTTTAGAATGCAAATTCCAGCAAATTGTATAGTACCTGAAATATTAGCTTTATCAAATATCTTCATTCCATTTTTTCTACACATCATTACTTTTCTATGAAGACCTTGCTTTATAAGTATATATAGTTGAATTGTTCCAAGTCCGGGAAATTCATAGTCTTGTATTATGTGACTATTATCATTAAGTACTTGATAATAATTATAAGCTGTTTTTGCGGAATTTTTATATACTTCTACAACATTTTCAAGATTATTAGAATCTATTTCATATCCGTCTACTTTGGCAACAAGGTCACCATTATATATTGCTATTAAAAATTCATCCAAAATTGAAGATATTATTTCAGTTTTCCACTCTGCGTCTTGACTGAAACCTAAAATATAAATATCTGTGCCATATTCTTTTCTTGAATAATTCGGATCAATTGATATACATTCTTTTAAAGGACTATTTCTCTTATCAGAAGTATAAAATCCAGTTCCTGATGTAATACTATCCTTATCTTTGCCTAAGAAACTTTTTTCACGAAATGAAACTAATTTTGCAATTCCTTGAAAAGCTGACAAGCCGTCTACATCTTTTGTTGCATAAAATAAAGTACGCAAATCAGAACAAGCAAATGGTGCAGATTTACCGATTCCAAAACTACCGCCATCAGACCCATTCTTATCAGAAACTCCGGCTGCCTTAACTAAGTTTTGCCATGGTGTATTGAATTCCTTATCTGAACCTTGTAATCCTTTTGTATTATAATCACTTATTCTTAATACATATATTTCATCTTTCTCAATTATTTTTTTAGCCTTTTTAAAGAAATCAATTGTTTTTTTATTGTTCTGCTCTGTCCAAAAAGATAAGCAAGAATTAATTGCATTATATAGGTGATTATAATCAGGAATATCTCTATGACCAATAGTAAAGCTTGAAAATTCAACAATTACAGGTTTAGTTTTATCATACCTCGCATCCATTGAATTCTGACATATTTCTCGAGCTAACGAACGGTATGTTGAACCTTTGAAAGTTTCTATTCCGGCTTCTCCAATACCGGTAACTGTTCCAAAATTATTACTTGGAAAATTCCATCCATTTGCCATAATCTCACGTCCTTAGAATGTTTATGTCTATTTTAGTTTTAGAAATCCGGTTTCAAAAACAGTAGGAATAATAAACACTTTTTCACCTTTATTAAATTTGACAGTTATTCGCTCCTGAACTTTATCCACTTTAATTACTGTGCCTATTCCAAACATTTTATGAATTACCAGGATACCTTCTTTTAAGCAAGATAAATCAAATTCAGAATTCTTAGCAACTTCCTTCGGTATTGTATTTACTGCTTCAGATTTAGTAGATTGTTGCTTTACTTTTTGTTTTATAGGAGTTTTATTTTCTACCGGTTTTTGCTTAGATTCTACAACTTCAACACTTGGAACAGCTTTTTCCTGCTTAGGTGCTTCCATTGTCGCCTGTTAATTATAGAATAATTTATCATATTCTTCTTTCTTAAGTACGGTATCCCAACCACCAACATCGGTATTTTCATGCTTATTAATTCCTGTGTAGGAAAGACTGCTGTCTTCATATCTCTTAAAATTAAATATGGCATCATTCATAAGACCAGAGTTGAACAGACCTAAAGAACACAAAGTTTCAAAATCATGCACATCTAATCCTGTGACTTTTTTGAAAAGACCCGGCTCCAGCTGCGTTATAACATCTTTCAAAGTTGTCTCACGATAGTCAGTCAGATACATAAATACAGGTATGCGTGTTGCGAATTTAATAAGCTTATCCTGTATCTTTTTACGCATGGATTTATATTCTTTTTCCTCTTCTGAAAGCTCTTTCTTCTCTTTCGATGTAAGCTTGTCTTTATTATCTTTTTTGGCTTGCTTTACTTTTTCAGATTTGTTTATAATTGTTTCGATATCCTTATTCAATGAACGGAAACCTTCTATTTTCATTAACGCATCTAAAGCTTCCTGATTTGCCAGCAAACGAGCCAAGGTACCATTATCAACATTAACCAGCAATGCTGATTCCCAACGTCTTGCAAGCAATGTTGCAGATGTTCCGGACATGGCAAAATCTAATACTTCTTGTGCGGAAATCTGTTTCATTGTAGCACCATCATACGCAAGTACAGGAAGAAAGCTTATAAACTCATCAACCTTCTTCTCAGGGTCATCTTCATTAACATTTAATCTACAGGAATAATCTGAAATCTGGCGAAGTGCTCTGTTTAATGCAAAATCAAATACATAACACTCATGCTTCATAATCTTCTGATTGCCGTTATCATCAGTTATTGTCCATGGTGACTGTACACGGAAAGCAGTCTGAAAATAGGTTTCGGGACTTTTCAGATTCCTTAGCATAAATACACCTGTCCAGGGTTTTACAGTAACCCCTGTTGTTAGTTTGCCACAGGAAAGGGTAATTGTCTTAGTTTCAAGCGGATTTTCCATAGCATCTAAAACAGTTTGTAATGCATTTGCTCCTATTCCTGCTTTTGTACCGGCACATACAACTACTTTATAGTCATGAAAGAAATTGTCTTCACGCAAAAGATTATACATAGCATAACAGGAAGCAACATTGGGAAGAAACCACAATGTATGATTAAGAACTTTTAAAAGAGTTGAATTGAAATAGGGCATAGGCGGTCTTTTATTCTTTCCCAGTTTTAAATCGTCCATATTTGCAGGAAGATACGAACCTCTTATAAGCGAAACCCAGTTTTTGACTTCCGTTTCATGGACAAAGTGTGCATTTTCAACCTTTTCACCTTTTTCAGCTTTTGCCGAGAAAAATATATTCAAATCAAATTCGTTAAATTCTCCATTCATGGCAATCTGACGAATACTTTCGGGTATCTGATATGTAAGCATAACCATTCTTGGAAGTGAAAGATATGGATTATTCGGTCCTTTCCATTCTTCTTTTGCACGCTGTTCATCAGAATATGTCCAGTTAAATATCTGCTCTTCAATAAATTCACCTGAATTTATTGCTCTGAATGGTGTTCCGGACAAGTAAAGATAATAGTCGGTAGTTATAGGCAGGAAAGTTTCATTATAAGCATTATCGGCTTCATCTTTCTTGTATTGCTCCTGGTCAAAATCAACTGCTGCTTCTTCATCAATATTTTCAAACAACTTTTTTGCATTATCACGCCATGCACCAAAATGATATTCATCAAAAATAACCAAATCCCAATTAGTAGTATGAATAAACTCATTTTTGGCTTTTATTCCACCATTTTCATTAGTACCCAGCAAATCCTGGAAGGAACCGAACACAACAATAGGTCTGTTTTTATCAGCATTGTTAAATGCCCGGTCAATGTTTATATTCTGATTGCGGGCATCTTTATTGGAAACAAACTGCCAGCCCTCAAAATCTACATGTGTCATAAGATCCTCTGCCCAGGCTGTTTCTACTGCAGGTTTAAATGTCAAAACAAGAATACGCTTGAAATTCATCTTTTTTGCAAGTTCATATGATGCAAAGGTTTTGCCAAAACGCATTTTTGCATTCCACAGAAATTTTGGTATTCTGTTAGGTTCATCCTTCTTTGCCTGAGTAAAATACGCTATAGTTTTATCAACAGCAGCTTGCTGTTCCGGACGCATAGAAAAAGTTTCGCTTCTGTGTTCGGCATTTTCAGTACCTGTTTTTACAGCATAAACAGCGGCTTTTACATCTTTTACAGTACATTTGTAAACTTCATTTTTATCTTTGCCTGCATTGAATTGTCTGAATCCGTGCTTTTTCAGATAACGGTGCACATCATGGTCAGAAATACAGGTCCCGTCTTTTCTCATTGCCGATTCGGTATATACAATTTTGTATCCCACAGTTGAAGTGTGCATAATTTCAGCAACTCTTTCCTCTGCTGTCCTGTCTGTATATCCGATTTTAAGGTATCCCTTGTGGTCTTCTGCGTTTATTTCAAAGGCATATATTGTGGGGGTTAC
>JBJFBR010000224.1:0-7235 GCA_051888545.1 Oscillospiraceae bacterium | reverse complement strand
CTTGCAAAAGGCGCAATGGTGCAGGTGCAAGCACCTGCCTACATGGTTTCGGGGCAGGTTATTTTCAGCATGTCAAGAATATTGCTGATAATCTGCTTGACAGCCGCCGAAAGACAGATTCTTGCCTGCATAATGCTGTCATCTTCGCCGATAATACGGCAGTTGTTGTAAAATCTGTGATACAGCGTTGCAAGGTCAACTACATACTTGGTGATTTTTGCAGGGTCATAGTTCTTAGCCGACTCGTTGATAACGTTAGGCAGATTTGCCATGTGCTTGATAAGCTCACGCTCTTCGGGTGCGTCAAGACTTTCAAGACAATCCGTGTTGGTCAGGTCGTATTTAACACCCTGTTCGTCAAGCTTTCTCAGTACAGAACAAATTCTTGCGTGGGCATACTGAACATAATATACAGGGTTCTGTGAAGTTTCTGAAACAGCAAGGTCAAGGTCAAAATCAAAGTGAGAATTGGGTTCACGAAGATTGAAGAAAAATCTTGCGGCGTCAATAGGAATTTCCTCTAAGAGAGTGGAAAGTGTAATTGCTTTTCCCGAACGCTTTGAAAGCTTGTACTTTTCACCGTCACGAATAAGGTTTACCATTTGCATTATAACCATGTCAAGCTTTGTGTCATCAACACCAAGAGCTTTCATAGCAGCTTTCATTCTTGGAATGTATCCGTGATGGTCAGCGCCGAGAATATCTATAGCTTTGTCATAGCCTCTTGTTACAAGCTTGTTGTAGTGATAAGCAATGTCCGGTACAAAATATGTGGGGATACCGTTGTCACGGATAAGCACACGGTCCTTTTCATCACCCAGCTGGGAGGAACTGAACCATAAAGCCCCCTCTTTCTCGTAGGTGTATCCGCTTTGTTTCAGCTTTTCAATGATGTCTGCAACAGCTCCGCTTTCGTGGAGAGTGCTTTCACGGAACCATTTGTCGTAGACAATGCGGTATTTTTTCAGATCTTTTTCAAGGTTATCAATGTTGATAGGCAGGGCATAGTCGCAGAGAGCCTGACGTCTTTCCTCTGAGGGTGCGTCAACATATCTGTCGCCGTGTATGTCAGCAAAATTCTTAGCGTGTTCCTTTATGTCGTCACCGAGATATGCGTTTTCAGGCATTTCGATATCCTCTTTGTAAAGCTGAAGATATCTTGCCTCAAGGGAAGACTTGAACTTTTCAATCTGATTTCCTGCGTCATTGACATAAAATTCTCTTGACACCTCATAGCCTGCTTTTTCCAGTACTGAGGCAAGACAGTCGCCGATTGCTCCACCACGGGCATTTCCTATGTGCATAGGTCCTGTAGGGTTGGCTGAAACAAATTCCACAAGCACTTTTTTGCCTTCGCCCAGGTCTGTTTCACCGTAATGCTCACCGTCTGTCAGAACAGCTGAAACGGTTTCTGCAAGCCACTTGGGTGCAAAGAAAAAGTTTATAAAGCCTGCACCGGCAGCTTCACATTTTGAAAAATATGAACCGTTAAGATAAACTTTACTGCAGAGCAGGTCGGCAATTTTTCTTGGAGCCATTCTGAAAACTCTGGCACAGACCATTGCAACATTTGTTGAAAGGTCGCCGTTTTTCGGGTCGGCAGGGATTTCAACATTGAACGAAGGTATTGGTTCTGCTGCAAGAGAACCCTCAGCAACACATTCGCCTAAAGCTTTTAAAATTATATCCTTTATCTCTGCCGCAGCGTCATTAATTAAATTAGTCATAGCGTATTATCTCCTTGCTTTTTAACATCTATAGTTACATCAAAATCGCCTACATAGCTGGAATTAATATCAATAACATACTTGAAATTGACCTTTCCGCCGTCATTGTCAAGGTCAGAGGTTATCTCCTTTGTGGTAATGCCCACAATCATTTCTCCGTAAGGCGTGCCGTACTGACAGAAATGCTTTTTTTCCTTGTCGATAATAAGATTGGAAAAGAAGTTGCCGGTGCGGTTCATTATGATTTTTCTGCTGTCAAACACCGAAAGCTTTGTAACACAGCCTTCATAGCCTGTAGCTTCCGTTTCGTCATAGGAAATTTCAAAGTGGTCATGTTTTTTGCTGAAACCGCCTACGGTTATAATTTCAGAGGTGTCGGAATTTTCACCGTCATTCTGATAGCTTGTAATGGATATGGTAGCATTGTTTTTTATCAATTATATTTCCTCCGTTTTTAATGCAGTACCGTACAAAGCCTTAAGGGAGCAGTTGTGCGGTGCTGTCCTTAAGTTAAAACAATCTGCAGGTTTTAACCTCTCCGTTGATATTTTCGCCTAAAAATGATTTTACGTTTTCTGAGAAAAGCTCGACGCTGTCGGTACAGAAAAGCTCAATGTGACCTTCGGTATCTCTGTCGGCAAGTTCACCCTTCATCATCAGTACATTTTTAGCATATTTGGCAGCCTCAGCACCGGGAGAAATCAGCTTGACGCCGCTGCCCATAATATCTCCGATGATTTCCTTCAGCATAGGGTAATGTGTACAGCCCATAATCAGCGTGTCGACTTCCTCTTTTTTCATAATCTCAAGATATTCATTGGCAATTATCTTTGTAACCTCGCAGTCTTTTGCGGTATAGCCGTTTTCCACCAGGGGAACAAACATAGGGCAAGCCTTGCCGATAACCTTTATGTCGGGGTTGATTTCGTGGATAGCTCTGCCGAAAGCACCGCTTTTAACGGTTGCGGGAGTTCCGATAACGCCGATTTTATTGTTCTTTGTAGATGCACAGGCAGTGCGGACGGCAGGGAGCAGAACTCCGCTGTAGTTTTTAATGCTTGTGCCTTCAAAAAGGGGAGTGGTAACGAGAATTGATGAAACCGTTCCGCAGGCAACTATAACAAGCTTTACATTGCTTTTTTCAAGAAAGCTGATGTCCTGTCTGCCGTATTCGGCAATTTTCTCCTTGCTTCGTGTTCCGTAAGGCACCCGAGCCGTATCCCCCAGATACACGATATCTTCGTTAGGCAGAAGTTTTATAAGCTCTTTAACGCAGGTAAGTCCGCCCACGCCTGAGTCAAAAACTCCGATAGGATTATTATTCATAATCCACCCCCGCTCTGTCCAGAGCAAGTCTGATAAGTCTGTCCTCCTGTTCTTCAAAAGACAAGCCCTCGTGGAGCATAAGCTGAGGATACATGCTTATGGGAGTGTGTCCCGGAAGAGTGTTTATCTCGTTGAGGATAATCTCACCGTCTTTAGTGAGGAAGAAGTCAACTCTTGCAAGACCGCAGCAGCCCATTGCCTTATATGCTTTAAGTGCTGTATCTCTGATTTCCTGAATATTTTCATCAGAAAATTCAGCAGGAATAACTGTTTTAGATTCTGCATTTTTATATTTTGCGTCAAAGTCATAAAATTCATTTGCAGCCTTAATTTCCCCCACTGTTGAAACAAAGGGGTCGTTGTTGCCCATAACGGCAGTTTCGCATTCAATTCCCACAATACCCTGTTCAACAATAACCTTTGAGTCATGAGCAAAGGCGGTTTTTATGCCTTTTTTCAGTTCATCATAGTTGTTCACCTTTGAAATTCCCACAGATGAGCCGCAGTTGGCAGGCTTTACAAACATAGGGTATGTAAGCTTTGTTTCAATTTCACAGCATTTTTTATTCAGCAGGTCAAGCTCGCTTTCAAGCACTGTGCAGTATTTTGCTGTCCTGATACCGTGAGCGTCAAGTACTGTATGAGTAAGCTCCTTATCCATACAGTTTGCCGATGAAATCAGATCACAGCCTACATATGGTATTTCTGCAAGGTCAAACAAGCCCTGAATTGTACCGTCCTCACCGTTTTTGCCGTGAAGAACAGGGAATATACAGTCGATTTTCAGATTGGAATATGTTCCTGCGTCATCCAGAACGATAAAGCCTTTGTTCAGCGGGTCAGGGCTTAAAATGCAGGGTGCATTGTCGGGGTGCTTTTCCCATTTTCCGGTAGGGATATCTTCAACATCTCCCATAAATTTCAGCCAATGTCCTTTTTTTGTTATTCCTATGCAGGTGACATTATATTTATCCTTAGGAATACTCTTTATAATGTGAGCTGCCGAAATTACCGAAATATCATGTTCATTGGATTTTCCGCCGAAAATAACGGCTATATTAAGTTTTTTCACTGTATGCTCATCCTTTCAGTACAATATATAATATTATATAAATATAATTATATCATAATTCCTATGTAAATGCAAAGCATTTTGCAAAGCTTTTCGGGTTTATTTGTAATTCACAACATCTTCAAAGCACATATGTCCGCCGAAAATGTCCAAAGCACTTCCAATAGTGAAATCAAGTCTGCCTCTGCCCAGCTTTTTCAGCTTGTCAAGATTTTCAAAGGAGGATATTCCTCCGGCATATGTAACGGGTATGGGACAGTATTTCCCCAGCATTCCGGCAAGACCGCATTCAATGCCTGAGGCTTTTCCCTCAACGTCTACAGCGTGAACCAGAAATTCATCGCAGTAATCCGCAAGCATTGTTATAGTCTGTTCGTCAAGTCGGGTTTCGGTGAACTTCTGCCAGCGGTCGGTGACGATATAGTATCCGCCGTCTTTTTTTCTGCAGGATAAATCCAGAACCAGCTTGTCTCTGCCAATGGCATTTATCATTCTGTTTATATTGTCGAAATTAATTTCACCGTTGCTGAACACATAGCTTGTGACGATAATATGGCTTGCGCCTTTGTCAAGAAAAATCTTTGCATTGTCGCTGTTCATTCCTCCGCCGATCTGAAGACCGCCTTCAAAGGCTTTTAAAGCCGAGAATGCCTGCATGCAGTCGGCAGAATAGTATTCTGAAGAAACGGGGTTGAGCAGAATTATATGCCCTCCGTCAAGACCGTATTGCTTATACATTCTGCCGTAAAAAGCACCGTCACAGTCCGACACAAAGTTCTCCTCTGCAAAACTGTTTTCGTCTTTCAGCGTACCGCCCACAATCTGCTTTACCTTTCCGTTGTGTATATCAATACATGGCCGAAATTTCATTATATCACCTTTTCTATAGTTCAATTCCTTTGAAAGCGTACTTTTCTGATGTTGCCGAAGGGTATTTGTTTTTGTCCCATATATGACAGTTTTCTTCAAGCTCCTTGTCGGTCACGTTAAAGTACTCGTGCATAATTCCCGTCTGTTCACTTTCCGGCACAGGGTCGTCCCATGTCACATCAACGTGATACCATTCGCCGTCAAGCTTAATCATATTCCATGCGTGTTCAGCACCTTCATCGCTTTTTCCGAAGACAACAATGTTTTCCACACCGAATATGTCCATAAACATTTTAAAAGCAGATGTATATCCGCTGCATATTGCCTTGCCGTTTATAAGTGCACCGTAGGGATTGACAGAGTTCTTATCCATGCTTTCATCAATGCCCATATCCCCTGAATCGTAGCTTATATTTTTCACCATATAATCGTGGATTGCCAGTTCTTTATCGTATATTGTCATGTCATCGGTTATGATTTTGCTGAGTATCTGCACAGTCTTGTTGTATATCTTCCTGTCAGAATCAGAAAGGGAAGAGCTGTCTTTTGCCCTGACAGCGTCAGATATGGGCTTTGTGTTGTAAATCTCACCATTGTTATTATCCTGTCCGGAGGAAGAAATCTCCGAAGAAACAGGGGCAGGATTGCTGTCCGGAGCTTTATGGAAAACTGTTGTTAAGATTATTGCCGATACAGCAAAAATAACCGCAAAGGCAGATACTGCATATTTTCTGTTCATAAAACACCTCGGTTTTGAAAACAATATATCACTTTATTATACATTATAACATATTCTTTGTCAAGAATTCGGGGCGGCAGGGCAAAAGCCTTGTGATTTTCTGCTGTTAAATGTTTAAAAATAGTATTTACATCCTGAAAAAATTATGCTATAATTAATGAGTGGTAAAATCCATATATATTTTATATTAAAAAAGCTGCAAGGCTGGGAGGAAATAAAACTATGGTAAAAGCAATCGTTGGTGCTAACTGGGGCGATGAGGGAAAAGGCAAAATTACTGATATGCTCGCACAGGATTCTGATATCGTAATCAGATTTCAGGGCGGTGCAAATGCAGGTCATACAATAGTCAACAACTATGGTAAATTTGCTTTGCATACACTTCCGAGCGGTGTTTTCTCAGGCAACACAACAAACATTATCGGTAACGGCGTGGCTTTCAATATTCCTGTATTTTTCAATGAGCTTAATTCTGTTATTGAAAAAGGCGTTCCAAAGCCGAAAATATTAATTTCAGACAGAGCACAGATTGTTATGCCTTATCATGTTTTGTTTGACCAGTATGAAGAAGAACGTCTGGGCAAGGCAAGCTTTGGTTCAACAAAATCAGGCATAGCTCCGTTCTATTCAGATAAATATGCAAAGATCGGTTTTCAGGTTCAGGAGCTTTTTGACGAGGAAAACCTGAAAATAAAGCTCAAAAGAGTTGTGGAAACAAAAAATGTTCTGCTTGAACATCTTTATCATAAGCCAAAGCTTGACGCCGATGACTTGTTTGAAACACTTATGGACTACAAAAAAATGGTTGAACCGTATGTCTGCGATGTTTCACTTTATCTCTGGAATGCCATTAAAGAAGGCAAGAACATTCTCCTTGAAGGTCAGCTTGGCTCATTGAAGGACCCTGATCATGGTATTTATCCAATGGTTACATCTTCGTCAACACTGGCTGCATACGGTGCAATCGGAGCAGGAATTCCTCCTTATGAAATAAATAAAATCATTACTGTTGTCAAGGCTTATTCATCAGCTGTGGGTGCAGGAGCATTTGTATCTGAGATATTCGGTGAAGAGGCTGACGAGCTGAGAAGACGCGGCGGTGACGGCGGTGAATACGGTGCAACCACAGGCAGACCGAGAAGAATGGGCTGGTTTGACTGCGTTGCCACAAAATACGGCTGCCGTATTCAGGGTACAACAGATGTTGCATTTACAGTCCTTGATGTTCTGGGATATCTTGAAAAAATCCCTGTCTGTGTTGGCTATGAAATAGACGGCGAAGTCACAACCGATTTCCCCACAACCCAGAAGCTTGAAAGAGCAAAGCCTGTTCTCGAAGTTCTTGACGGTTGGAACTGCGATATCAGAGGCATCAGGAAATATGAGGACCTTCCTGAAAACTGCAGAAAGTACATTGAATTTGTTGAAAAGCAAATCGGTTTCCCGATTACAATGGTTTCAAACGGTCCGAAGCGTGAGGATATAATTTACAGATAGTCCT
>JBJFBR010000223.1:0-7306 GCA_051888545.1 Oscillospiraceae bacterium | reverse complement strand
TGGTTTTGCAGATTAACTTATAAAAGGCGCAATGGTCCAGGGGCACGCCCCTGGCGCCGTGCGGGCTAGCACCGGGCTAGCACTATTATAACACAGATATCACAGTTTTTCAATGCTTTTATTCAATAACCAGCTCTTCCTTCTGTGAATCCGAACCCTCAATTTTAAAGGAATTCAGGACAGGGTTGTCCCTGTCCATAAGGGACAGAATCATATAGCTTGCCTTGCTGTCAAATGCAAGACGCTTATCTTCCTCAGAAGGACGTGACGGGGATTCGGGATGTGAATGCCAGTTGCCCAGGGGCACAAGCTTTTTTTCACGCATATCCCTGATTGCCCCCAGCTGTTCCTTAGGGTCAAGAGAAAAATGCTCATTGGAATGGTCAATATTTGTGAGAAGATAGACTTCTTTTATAATCTTGTTCTCTCCCTCAATTACTCCGCCAATAAGTCCGCAGGCTTCGTCAGGAAGCTCCTTCCGGGCATGAGCGAGAATTTTCTCATAGTCTTTTCTGCTTAGTTTTATCATAAGTGAACACCGTCACATTCTGCCTGCTCATAATCAATCAGCTTTGTAATTGAAGGGTTATCGCCGCACACTTCACACCTGCTTGTATCCTTTGGAAGCTTAACCTTGCGGAATTCCATTTTCAAAGCGTCAAAAGTGAGAAGATATCCTGTGAGCAGATCTCCCACGCCGACAATATACTTTACAGCCTCCATAGCCTGAAGACTTCCGATAACTCCGCCCATAGCGCCGATTACCCCTGCCTGCTTACAGGTTGGTACTGCGTCCTTTGGAGGTGGATTTTTGAAAACACATCTATAGCACGGTCCCTGTCCCGGAACATAGGTCATAAGCTGACCTCTGAAGCGGATAATTCCTGCATGACAGAAAGGCTTTTTCGCCATAACGCAGGCATCGTTTATAAGAAATTTTGCAGGGAAATTGTCCGTTCCGTCAATGATAAAATCAAAGTCCTTAATAAGTTCAAGTATATTTTCGCTGTCCACAAAGGTATGATATGTAACCACCTTTACATCAGGATTCATAGCCTCCATAGTTTCCTTTGCCGACTGCACCTTCGGCTTTCCCACATCAGCTGTGGAATGTATTATCTGTCTTTGAAGATTTGAAAGGTCAACCTCGTCAGCGTCGGCAATGCCGATAGTTCCCACGCCTGCTGCCGCAAGATACATTGCCGCAGGAGCGCCAAGTCCCCCTGCCCCGATTATAAGCACTTTTGCATTGATCAGTTTCTTCTGTCCCTTTACCCCAACCTCTTTAAGTATAATATGTCTTGAATATCTTTCAAGCTGTTCATTTGTAAAAGCCATTTTCTATGACCGTCCTTTCCGTTAATATGAGTTTTTGGCAAATATTTAAAATTGTCCTCCGCCCATAAAATACAGAAACTCAACTGTGTCCCCGTCTTTTAAAATGGTATTTTCAAAAGCACCGTTTTCAACAAATTCGTCATTTATGGTAACTGTTACATACTGCGGTGTTTCTACATTTTCATCAATAACCAGCTGTGCAACTGTAAGTCCGTCTGCTACTTCTTTTTTAACTCCTGCAACTGTAATACTCATTTTTTATACCAGCCATTATTATATACCTCCATGATTTCCTTGTCAAATACATCCTTGTCCACACGGTCTATGGTGAACTTAAATCGTCCTCACTTATTAATGCTGTTGCCGTTAAGCCCTGTCCCTGCTATGATCTCATCACAGGATTGCAGAATGTTAAGCAATGCCTTTGTAACGCTGTTGCAGACATTACCATAAATCCAGAAAATGATGATTTTGTAGATGTAATAGACGAATGCCTTTGGGGAAAGATAGAAAAGAACATACAGACCTATGCAGATTCAATTACTCTTGAAGATTTGATTGATTTGTATTATAATAGGATTGAAAATAAAAACGGTGAAATTATGTACTATATTTAAGGAGAAAATTATGTATGACATTATAGTTATCGGCGGCGGTCCTGCAGGACTTTCAGCAGCCATTTATGCAAAACGGGCAATGCTTTCGGTATTGGTAATAGAAAAAGACTATATGGGAACAGGTCAGATAGCCGTTACCGACAGAGTTGAAAACTATCCGGGACTTTACGGAATCAACGGTTTTGACCTGGGAGAAAAATTTCACAGCCATGCCGAGGCTCTCGGTGCAGAATTTGCCGAAGGAGAAGTATCAAAGATTGAAAGCAAAGATAGTCACTGGCAGGCAGTACTCAAAGACGGAAAAACCATTGAAGGCAAAGCCATAATTTATGCAGGGGGAACATCCTACCGTCATCTGGAAGTGCCGGGAGGCGACAAGCAGAGGATATCCTACTGTGCAGTATGCGACGGTGCTTTTTACCGCGGCAGAACCGTTGCAGTTATCGGCGGCGGCGACACGGCTCTGGGAGACGCAGTATATCTTTCCAAAATTGCAGAAAAGGTCTTGCTTGTTCACCGCCGTGATGAATTCAGAGCAAACAAAGCACTGCAAAAGCAAGTATCTGAGGCGGATAACATTGAGCTTATAACCAATGCCGTACTTACGGAAATCACAGGCGAAAAAAATGCTGACGGATTCATTTTCAAGCAGAACGGCGAGCTGAAAAAGCGTGAAGCTGACGGAATTTTCTGTGCCATCGGCAGTATACCCAACACCGAGCCGCTGAAAGGCATATGCGAGCTTGACGAAAGAGGATATATTATTGCTGACGAAACGGGAGTGACCTCTGCAAAAGGAATTTTTGCGGCAGGAGACGTTCGCACAACTCCCCTGCGGCAGGTAGTAACGGCTGTAGCTGACGGTGCAAATGCAGCAACCTCGGCGGAAAAATACATCGGACTTATGTAAACAGACATAAAAAACGGGACAATTTTTTGCCCCGTTTTTTTGTCGCAAAACCCTTGATTCGTGGTAAATCAGGGGTCTTGCGACAGACTGAAGTGAGCATAATTTATATGCTCACCGATAGTATTGGTTAAAGATATATTATTTTTCTGCAATAAGATTGCTCATCTCATAAAGTCCCGCAGGCTTATCGCCGAGGAATACTGCCGCATTTACTGCTCCCACAGCAAAAACAGATTTTGAATGTGCCTCGTGTTTGAGAGTTATAACTTCATCACGTCCGGCAAAAATAATCTCATGCTCGCCAACAATCGTACCGCCTCTGATTGAGTGCATTCCGATTTCGGTTGGTGTTCTCTTTGCTCTTACAGAATGACGGTCATAAACATAGTTATACTTGTTGTCAGCCTCTTCATTGATTGCATTAGCAAGCATAATTGCTGTGCCGCTGGGTGCGTCAATTTTCTGATTATGGTGCTTTTCTACAATTTCAATATCGAACTGATTGCCGAGAATATCAACTGCTCTCTTTGCCAGATCAGCCAGAAGATTAATTCCCAAAGACATATTGAATGTAAAGAAAACAGGAATGTTCTCAGAAGCTTTTTTAATTTTAGCGATTTGCTCATCTGAATATCCGGTTGTAGCAATAACTACTGCAACGCCGTTTGTCATACAATAGTTCAGCAAATCGTCAAGGAGTGACGGATGTGAAAAATCAATTACCACATCAGGCTTTTCGGTAATATCAGCAAACTTTTCCACAACAGGAAAATCCGCATACTGTTCAGCAAATTTGTCAATGCCGACAATAGTCTCTGCATCGTCACGATTTTTAACAATATCACTTATAACTCTGCCCATTTTTCCACAGGCACCACTAATTGCAATTCTGGTCATAGCGTAAACGTCCTTTCTTTAAAAACAATAGGGCGAAATTTTTTCGCCCTACTAACTTATTTTACCAAGCCAACATTTTTCAGAGAATTATAAAGTTTTTCTCTGTTCTCGTCTGAAAGCTTAACCAACGGAAGTCTTGCAGGACCTGCCTTGAATCCCATCATATTCATAGCTTCCTTGATCGGGATCGGATTTACATCACAGAACAATGTCTTTGTCAGATCAAAAAGCCTGAATGCAAGCTTTCTTGCTTCGTCATACTTATTATCAAGACAATACTGGCAGATATCATGAGTTTCCTTTGGCATACAGTTAGCCAGAACAGAGATTACACCCTTTCCGCCCAATGCCATTAACGGAACTATCTGATCATCATTTCCTGAATAAATATCAAGGCTGTCACCGCAAAGCTCGGCAATTTCAGCAACCTGGCTGATATCTCCGCTTGCTTCCTTAACTGCAACGATATTCTCAACCTTTGCAAGTTCTGCCATAGTCTTAGGCTTGATGTTTACACCTGTTCTTGAGGGAATATTGTAAAGAATAATCGGCAGCTCAACAGCATTTGCAATAGCTGTAAAGTGAGCAATCAAGCCTGCCTGTGAGGTCTTGTTATAATATGGTGAAACAAGCAAAAGTGCGTCTGCACCGCTCTTTTCAGCCTCTTTTGAAAGATTTATTGCATAGTCAGTATGGTTTGAACCTGTTCCCGCAATAACAGGAACTCTCTTATTTACCTGCTTTACACAGAAATCAATGCACTTTGTATGCTCTTCGTGAGTAAGTGTAGCACTTTCTCCTGTTGTACCGCATACAACAATAGCGTCTGCTCCGTTGTCTATTGTATAATCAATAATTCTGCCGAATTCGTCATAATTAACTGAACCGTCATCGTTCATAGGAGTAATAATTGCAACTCCTGCTCCGGTAAAAATTGTTTTTTTCATTTTAATATGACCTCCGAAAATCATATATTAGTCAAAATAACCCTTTGCAGCCAGAAGCTCAGCCATAAGAACAGCTCCGCCTGCTGCACCTCTCAATGTATTGTGTGAAAGGCAAACGAATTTATAGTCATACTGTGAATCCTCACGAAGTCTGCCGATTGAAACAGCCATACCACCTTCAAGATTTCTGTCAAGCTTAGACTGCGGACGGTCATCTTCTGTGAAGTAATGAATAAACTGCTTTGGTGCTGAAGGAAGTTCAAGCTCCTGTGGAACACCGCTGAAGTTCTTCCACTCTTCTAGTATCTCTTCCTTTGAAGGCTTATTCTTGAATGATACAAAAACAGCCGCTGTATGTCCGTCTGAAACCGGAACTCTGAGGCACTGTGTTGTAATTGAAGGCTCTGTTGCATTAACGATCTTATCTCCTTCAATGTGTCCCCATATCTTAAGAGGTTCCTGCTCGGATTTTTCTTCTTCTCCGCCGATAAACGGAATAACATTGTCCAGAATTTCAGGGAAAGTTTCAAATGTCTTGCCTGCACCGGAAATAGCCTGATATGTACAAGCCAGAGCCTTTGTTACACCATATTTTTTATGAAGCGGATGAAGTGCAGGAACATAGCTCTGAAGTGAGCAGTTGGACTTGACTGCAATAAAGCCTCTCTTTGTACCGAGACGCTTTTTCTGAGCCTCGATTATTTCAATATGCTCAGGGTTGATCTCAGGCACAACCATCGGAACATCAGGTGTTCCTCTGTGAGCGGAGTTATTTGAAACTACAGGACATTCTGCCTTAGCATAAGCCTCTTCAAGCTTTCTGATTTCGTCCTTAGGCATATTTACTGCACAGAAAACAAAGTCAACCATTGATGCAATTTTTTCAATATCTGCAGTTGCGTCCATAACTGTAAGGTCGCCGATTTTTTCAGGAATCGGCTCTGTCATAGCCCATTTATCGCCGATAGCGTCTTTAAGCTTTTTGCCTGCTGAACGTGGTGATGCAGCTACGCACACAACATTGAACCAAGGATGCTTATCAAGAAGCAGAGAAAATCTCTGTCCTACCATTCCTGTTGCTCCGATAATACCTACGTTAAATTTCTTCATAATAATAAAAACCCCTTTATTCAAGTTTTACAAAATTAGCATTTAATAGTCTTTTGTTTTGCATAAAACATAAAAAATATACAAATATCATAAAAATCGGTTGAAAACCAAACAATCATACAATATAATAGTAATGTTGACTTATTTATAATGTACTGATACAAGAAAAAACCATATCAGCACACCTTTGCTGCACAGAATATTCACACACAAAACACACTGCAGAATTCAGCAAACGTAAATTACAACATAATTTTATGATACCAAATTACTATTAATATGTCAAGATAATTCTAAAGGAATTTATTAATATTCTGTAAACTTGTGTCAAATTCAAACTAAGATAGGAAGTAAAAAAATGCTTGACTTAAATAATATGACCAAATCGGATTTTAATTATGATTTGCCTGAAGAACTCATAGCTCAGCACCCCATTGAACCGAGAAATGCCTCAAGACTGATGAAAATAAACCGTCAGACGGGAGAAATTGAGCACAACCATTTCTATAATTTATGCGATTATCTCAAAAAGGGTGACTTGCTTGTTCTCAACGATTCACGGGTTCTTCCCGCAAGAATTTACGGTGAAAAAGCAGACAACGGTTCCTTCATTGAGTTTCTTCTCCTGGAGCAGAAAGGCAATATGGAGTGGGAAATTCTCTGCCGTCCGGGGAAAAAAGCAAAAATCGGAACAGAGTTCATATTCGGCGGAGGAAAGCTGAAAGCGGTTATCACAGACATTCTTGAGGACGGCAACCGCATTGCAAAGTTTGAATGTGAAAACAATTTTTTTGCAACCCTTGACGAGATAGGTCAGATGCCTCTGCCACCATATATAAAGGAAAAGCTGGAGGACAAGGAGCGTTATCAGACAGTTTATTCCAACGAAATAGGCTCGTGTGCCGCCCCTACAGCAGGACTGCATTTTACAAAGGAAATGCTTGCGGACATACAAAATCGGGGAATCAACATTGCCTATGTCACCCTTCACGTTGGCTTGGGAACATTCCGGCCAGTGAAAGAAGAAAAGGTGCTTGAACACAAAATGCACCGTGAACACTATGAACTGCCGAAAGAGACCGCCGACCTCATAAACAAAACAAAAGCAGAGGGCGGACGAGTTATCTCCGTAGGAACAACATCATGCAGAACGCTTGAAAGCGTTGCCACATTCAATGGTGGTAAAATTGTTCCCTGCGACGGTTACACTGATATTTTTATTTATCCCGGTTATAAATTCAAGGTGCTGGACGGACTTATCACCAACTTCCACCTTCCTGAAAGCACTCTTATAATGCTTGTTTCCGCATTTCTGGGTTACGATAAAACTATGAACGCTTATAAAACTGCCGTTGAGGAAAAGTATAGGTTTTTCTCCTTCGGCGACAGCATGATTATTATATAAATTCGGATTCACAGAGATTATAATTGATGAACAGTTGAGGGAAACCCTTTTAAAAAAGGGTTCTCCCTCAAACTCCCTTCCT
>JBJFBR010000222.1:2513-7341 GCA_051888545.1 Oscillospiraceae bacterium | reverse complement strand
CCTCCCGAATTAAAACTGACCTAAAAATCTCATATCGTTTTCGTAAAGCAGACGCATATCGTTGATGTTATATCTGCCCATGGTGATACGTTCAAGACCTATGCCGAATGCGAAACCGCTGTAGATTTCAGGGTCAATTCCACAGCCTTCCAGAACCTTTGGGTGTACCATACCTGAACCGAGAAGTTCAACATATCCTTCTCCTTTGCACATTGAACAGCCTTTTCCGTGACAGTTAAAGCACATAAGGTCAACTTCTGCTGAGGGTTCTGTGTATGGGAAGTGGTGAGGACGAAGTCTGATTTTAGCGTCCTCGCCGTAAAGACGTTTCATAAGCATTTCAAGAGTACCTTTGAGGTCGCTCATTGTAATGCCCTTGTCAACAACAAGACCTTCAATCTGGTGGAACAAAGGTGAATGTGTTGCGTCAACTGTATCAGAACGGTAAACTCGTCCCGGTGAGATAATTCTGATTGGCGGTTTCATTTTTTCCATTGTACGGATCTGTACGCTGGAGGTCTGTGTTCTCAGAACTACATTGTCATTAATATAGAATGTATCCTGTGTATCTCTTGCAGGGTGGTGCTTTGGCATATTCAAAGCTTCAAAACAATAGTGGTCTGTCTCTACCTCAGGACCTTCAACAATATCAAAGCCCATTCCCAAGAATACATCTTCAACCTCTTTAAGTACGGCATTGAGGGGATGTGGTTTGCCGATTTTCTGAGCTTTGCCGGGGAGTGTAACGTCAAGAGTTTCGGCTTTAAGCTTTTTCTCTGCCATAGCTGATTTGATTTCAGCCTGTCTTTCAGCAATCGCCTTTTCGATATTTGAACGTACAGAGTTTGCAAGCTGTCCCATGGCAGGTCTTTCTTCAGGGGAAAGCTTGCCCATCTGCTTTAAAATTCCTGTAATCTCGCTCTTTTTGCCCAAGAATTTTACTCTGAAATCCTCAAGCAGCTTTGAATCCTTAATTTCCTGTAGCTCTTTTTCAGCACGTTCCTGAATGCTAATAAGCTGTTCCTTCATAAAATTTCAATCCTTTCATATAACATACGGATAACCGTAAAATTCACAAAATAAAAAATGCCTTATCCCGAACTAATCAGGACAAGACTTGCTTGCTTTTTACCACCTATTAGTCAGAGAGCCGACACTCTCGCATCTTTAACGCAGATTTACGTCTGTGCTTACTTTTTTTCGGCACAGCCACTCGCAAGTGAACTTCGGCTGAATATGAACATGGCAGCTTTCAGAAAACATAAAATATGCTGCTGCTTTCTCTGATATCCAACATTATCAGCTTACTCTCTTGGTCACAATGTTTATAGAAATTATACCACACCCGAAAGCTTTTTTCAAGGGGTATTCATATTTTTTTTACATATGATATAATATAATAAAACACGTTGACAAAGGGGTGAAAAAATAGTACAATCTATATGTTATTGATATGTAAACTATGAATGAAAGAGGAGAATATATGTTAAACCAATTTTCACGAACTGAAATTTTGCTTGGCAGGCAAGCTATGGACAAGCTGAGCAAATCAAGAGTGGCTGTTTTCGGCATAGGCGGAGTAGGCGGATATGTATGCGAAGCGTTGGTCAGAAGCGGTGTGGGAGCGTTTGACCTGATAGATGACGACAAGGTTTGTCTTACAAATCTGAACAGGCAGATTATTGCCACCCGAAAAACTGTGGGACAGTATAAAGTTGATGTTATGAAAGAGAGAATACTGGATATAAATCCTGATGCACAGGTCAGTGTACACAAGTGCTTTTTTCTTCCTGAAAATGCAGACGAGTTTCCCTTTGAGGAATATGACTATGTGGTTGACGCTGTTGATACGGTTACGGCTAAGATTGCTCTTGTTATGAAAGCTCAGGAAAAAGGCGTGCCGATTATAAGTTCAATGGGTGCAGGAAACAAGCTTGACGGAAGTCAGTTCAGAGTCGCAGATATATATGAAACAAAGGTATGCCCTCTGGCAAAGGTTATGAGGCGGGAGCTTAAAAAGCGCGGAGTCAGAAAGCTTAAAGTAGTCTATTCTGAGGAACAGCCTACAAGGCCCATAGATGATATGTCAAACAGCTGCAGAACCCATTGCATATGTCCCCCCGGGGCAAAGCATAAATGTACCGAAAGGAGAGATATCCCGGGAAGTCTGGCATTTGTGCCGTCAGCAGCAGGCCTTATAATCGGCGGAGAGGTTGTTAAGGATCTGATAAAGCTCTGATATTAAGAGCCTGCATATATTGAATAAATCTTGACAAAATGGTGCATAAATGATACAATTAACGAGTTAAATCAATTAAGAAAGACGGTTATAAATTATGAGCAATGATTTTAATAACCTTCCGCCATACAGTATTATAATGTCGGTTTATGCAGGGGAAAATCCCGAATACCTCAGACAAAGCCTTGAGAGTATGTTTAATCAGACATATAAATCAGATGATTTTGTTCTGGTTTGTGACGGTCCGCTTACAGATGAGCTTGACAGCGTAATACATTTCTATGAGGACAGATATCCTCATATTTTCAAAGTTATAAGACTGGAAAAAAATGTGGGTACAGGCCATTGTGCAAATATCGGGATTGATGCCTGTAAGCACGAGCTTATCGCAAAAATGGATTCCGATGATATAGCATTGGAAAACCGTTTTGAAAAACAGATCACTGCGATGAACCGGAATCCCGGAGTGAATATGTGCGGTGCGTTTATTGAAGAATTTGATACCGATACAGGAGAGGCTGTTTCAGTAAAAAAAACACCGGAAAGAAATAATGATATTCACGAATATGCAAAAAGACGAAATCCTTTTAACAATCAGACGCTGATATTTAAAAAATCTCTTGCAAAATCCGTGGGCTGCTATTCAAATATGGAACGCTGTGAGGATTATGACTTTATAGTAAGAATGCTTGCAAAGGGCGGAGTCGGCTTGAACATACAGGAAGTTCTGGTCAGATATCGTGTTTCTGAGAGCAATTATGAAAGACGCAGCAACTGGAGCAATACAAAGTCTTTTATAGCTGTAAGGTGGAAAATTTTCCGGATGGGTTATTCGGGAATAATAGATTTTATACTTCCTTGCGTAATGCAGCTGGGTATATTTATTCTGCCCAAATCCCTCACAGGTAAAATATATAAAAAGTTTTTGAGATAGTTTTTTACTGCTTTGTTTCTATGTGGACAAGGCAGTTTTTTGTTATTAATTTTATATAATAATTACATAATAAAAATTAATAATTAGTTAACTTATTGTGCATTTTAACGATGTATAATAATAACAGAAGTTCGGCAGGACCGAAAAAAGAAAGGAATGTTTTATTATGAATAAATTTATGTTGAACGAAACCTCATATCACGGAAGTGGTGCTATAAAAGCTATTCCTGATGAAATCAAAGCTCACGGTTTTAAAAAAGCATTTGTTGCATCAGACCCCGACCTGGTAAAATTCGGAGTTACCGCTAAGGTTACAGACCTTCTTGACGAGGCCGGAATTGAATACATGCTTTACAGTGATATAAAACCTAATCCGACTATTGAAAATGTTCAGCATGGTGTTGAAGAATTCAAGGCTTGCGGTGCTGACTGTATAATTGCCATTGGCGGCGGTTCATCAATGGACACATCCAAGGCTATCGGTATAGTTATTACAAACCCGGAATTTGCTGATATTCGCTCACTGGAAGGAGTTGCACCGACTAAGAATCCTTGTGTTCCTATCATAGCAGTACCGACTACAGCAGGAACAGCAGCAGAGGTTACAATCAACTATGTTATTACCGATGTTGAAAGAAAGCGTAAATTTGTCTGCGTTGACGCTCATGATATTCCTATAATTGCAGTTGTTGACCCTGATATGATGTCATCAATGCCTAAGGGACTTACGGCAGCAACAGGTATGGACGCTCTTACTCATGCGATTGAGGGTTACATAACAAAAGGTGCATGGGAGCTTTCAGATATGTTCCACATCAAAGCTATTGAAATTATAGCAAGGTCATTGAGAGCCGCTGTCAACAACGAACCGCAGGGCAGAGAAGATATGGCTCTGGGACAGTATATAGCAGGAATGGGCTTTTCAAATGTAGGACTTGGTGTTGACCACTCAATGGCACATACTCTGTCAGCATATTATGATATGCCTCACGGAAAAGCCTGTGCAACACTTCTGCCGACAGTTATGGCTTATAATGCTGAATATACCGGTACAAAGTATAAGGATATTGCAAAGGCAATGGGCGTTGAGGGAGTTGACTCAATGACTCAGGAAGAATACAGAAAGGCTGCCGTTGACGCAGTCAGACAGCTTTCCGAAGATGTTGGAATAGTATCATCTCTTAAAGGTGTTGTTAAGGAAGAAGATGTTCATGCACTTGCTGAATCAGCATATGCTGACGCTTGCCGTCCGGGCAATCCGAGAGAAACAAGCGTAGAGGATATTGAAGCACTTTACAGAAGCCTTATGTAAATATATTTTATAAAAAGAGGAGCACGCTGGTTGATTTCAGCGTGCTTTTCTGTTATTTGACGAGTACTGATACAAAGCAAATAAATTTGAAAATAACGGCAATATGTGGTATAATATTAAATAACATATAATTCTAAGGAGTAAATCAGAATGGTTAAAGTACTTAAATTCAGCGAGATGTATAAGGCATCAGAATTTATGGGGCCAATGGTTTTTGAATATATAAACAACAGCAAAACCGAAAGCTTTGAAAGTTTTGATAGATTTGACTTTTTGTCTTTTGATTTTTATAATCTTCAGAACGCCGATGCAGATGATTCCAAAATCAGAATTTATTTTGACA
>JBJFBR010000222.1:0-2413 GCA_051888545.1 Oscillospiraceae bacterium | reverse complement strand
CTGTATCTTTATCTATATCTGTGTCTTCTTCTTTCTCTTTATCAGTATCTTTTGTATGCTCTTGTATGCTTTTGTATGCTTTTGCATTCTTTTGCTTTGTATTATCTTGACGGTGAAAATTTTAAATGTTATAATTTTGTTGAAAATTCAGATAAGGAGAATTGCCTTATGAAAAAGGTTAAAATTACTGTTATGAGAATTGCCTGCTACAAGGATTTAATGGAAAAGTATGAAAATCCTGTTTCCCATGCCTGTGATATGCAGGAAGGTCAGGTGTTTATAGCAAACGGCTGGGAAAAGCCTGAAAATATGTGTGACAGTGCATGGGAGAGTATGTCACCATTTGTTATGACGCTTGCTCACGGCGGTGAAAACTTTTATAACGGTTGGATGAAAAACAAAAAATCTGCAATGATTTCCTGCAATGACGGATTCAGACCTGTCAGCTTTTTATTGGAAACATTGGAGGAACAGGCAGATCAGGAGGTATAATTATGATTTTGGAAGAAAGCTTTTTAATGAACAACGGAGTGGAGATACCAAAGCTTGCACTGGGAACATGGCTGATAGAAAATGATGAGGCTAAGGCAGCGGTGAAGAATGCTATAGATTTAGGCTACCGTCACATTGATTCAGCTCAGGCTTATGGAAACGAGCAGGGAGTGGGAGAGGGCATAAAGGCTTCCGGAATTGCAAGACATGATATTTTTGTTACGTCAAAAGTTGCGGCAGAAATAAAGAATTACAAGAAAGCGAAGCAGTCCATAGATGAAAGTCTGATAAAGCTGGGAATGGATTATATAGATTTAATGCTTATTCACTGTCCTCAGCCCTGGTCGGAATACAATAAAAACAGTTACCGTTATGAGTCGGAAAATAATGAAGTATGGCGGGCAATGGAGGAGGCCGTAAAGGCGGGAAAAATCCGTTCAATAGGCATTTCAAACTTCGAGCAGGAGGATACAAAAAACATATTGAATAATTGCAGTATAAAGCCGGCAGTTAATCAGCTGCGGGTAAATCCGTTGGACACACCGGTTAAGCTGACAGACTTCTGCAAGGATAATGATATTCTGGTTGAGGCTTATTCTCCTGTAGCACATGGAGATGCACTTGGAAATGATATGCTTAAAAGCCTTGCTGAAAAATACGGTGTAACAGTGGCACAAATATGCATAAAATATGTATTGCAGCTTGGGTTTGTGGCTTTGCCGAAAACAACAAATATGGAGCATATGAAAAACAATACAGAAGTTGATTTTACTATATCAGAAGAAGATATGGAAATGATTCTGGACAGATTCAGATAACAAATAATTATCTTAAAGAAAGCTTGAAAATATGAGAAATATAAAAACAAAAAAGAAGAAAAGGAAAGTAAACAGCTGTCCGCTTTACAAAAAATGCGGCGGCTGTCAGCTGCAGAATATGACATATGATGAGCAGCTCAGCTTTAAGCAGGTGAAGGTCATAAAGCTATTAGGCAGATATCATCATGTAAACGAGATTATGGGAATGGAAAATCCATATCACTACAGAAACAAAGTTCAGGCGGCTTTTGGAATGAAAGGGGGAGAAATCATTTCCGGGGTATACCAGTCATCAACCCACAAGATTGTGCCTGTAGACAGCTGTATGATAGAAGATGAAAAAGCTGACGAAATAGTTGTAACCATACGCAGACTTTTGAAAAGTTTTAAGCTCAAGCCGTTTAACGATGAAACAATGCAGGGATTTTTACGGCATGTACTTATAAAACGGAGTTTCTCCACAAATCAGATTATGGTTGTACTTGTTACGGGGCAAACAGAATTCCCCAAAAGCAGGCAATTTATAAATGCGTTACTTGAGCGTCACCCGGACATAACCACAATTATACAGAATATAAATAACAAGCGGACAAGTCTTGTACTTGGAGAGCAGAGCAGGGTATTATACGGTGACGGATATATAGAGGACGATTTATGCGGATGCAGATTCCGTATTTCAGCAAAAGCTTTTTATCAGATCAATCCAATACAGACGGAGAAATTATACAATACGGCGTTAAACTTTGCACAATTCAGTGGTAACGAAACGGTAATTGACGCATATTGCGGAACAGGAACCATCGGAATAATTGCATCGAAAAAGGCAGGGAATGTAATAGGAGTAGAGTTAAATCACGATGCAGTTGAGGACGCAAAAGTAAATGCGCAGTTAAACGGTGCAGAAAACATAGATTTTTACGAAGCAGATGCAGGCCGATTTATGGTTGAAGCAGCCAAAGCAGGGCGGCATGCGGACATTGTAATAATGGATCCGCCGAGAGCAGGAGCGAGTTTAAGTTTTCTGAAATCTCTTGTTACATTATCGCCTGAAAAAGTAGTATACATTTCCTGCAATCCCGAAACTCAGGCAAGAGACATATCCA
>JBJFBR010000221.1:0-7349 GCA_051888545.1 Oscillospiraceae bacterium | reverse complement strand
ATAATATGGAAAATTCTTTTGTTAGATTTCACTACTAAAGTCTATGCACAGATGTCTCGATTTAGTACCTATGCCAAAAAGAGCTGAAATCCGAGCTTATTTAACAAAAATATATATCTGCAAGCTTGACAAATCCTATTGCTTATGTTACAATATTGTAGTGAATTGTTACAGCTTTGTAACATAAGACGGAACATTGATTACAGATTGAATATTTCGATTTTTATTTGGAAGGAGTGAAAGCTTGATATATATTTCATATATCATAAGCTGATTGAAATGAGTAATACAACTAGTACTAAAAACCCTGGAGTCCGATTTATTGCCGTATTATTGGCATTAATAACAATATTCTTATTCGCTGTACCTGAGATTGACGCATCTGCGGCAAGCAGAGTTACAGTTGCAGCACCGAGAATATATAACGAGGCTAAGTATGACAGTTCATCTACACACCCATATAATAAGCAGATGTCTGAACTGACAGTAAAATGGAGCACGGTTTCCGGGGCAGATGGATACAGAATATATATTAAAGGCGGAAAATATAAGTCATGGACTCGCCTTAAGATTTTCTCATCAAGAGCAAATTCTTATACTATTACAGGTCTTAACAGAGCTACTGCTTATCAGATTTGTGTAAGAGCTACAAAGGGTAATACCATCAGCCCTCTTTCAAACATACAGACTTTCAGAACTTCCAGAATAAATTATGATTATGATGGCTGGAAAGCAATCTGCCGTATAGTTTATCACGAAGTGGGAAGAGCTAACGGCAACATCTGGGATAAAGCTCTTGTATATGTTTCAGATGCGGTTGTGAATCGTTTTTATCAGGCAAAGATTGTTAAAAATCCGGTCTGGGCTAATCAGTACAGAAGATTCAGCAACATACAGGGAATGATTTATAACAGCGGTGAGTTTATGTCATCCGCAGGACTTTCAAGAGACGGTGCAGATTACTACAATGTGCCAAACAAGGTTAAACGTACAGCATACGGAGCACTTTACGGTGTAAATGATTATAAGAACATAGCAAACAGAGGGGATGTATTTTTCTGGTGTAATACCGGTTACAAACCTTCAGGCAAAAATGTGGCATATACAATGCCAATTCCTTGGGGCGGATATTTCAGTGTCTGGACCAGTTATTGGGGTTAAATAGTTCGAGCCTTGACAATTTGTCAAGGCTCTTTTTTGTGAGAGATATAGAAATAAAAAAATGCCCTCTCATCAAGGGCATTTTTTATTAGGTAAGACTGTCTTTTGTCATCTTTTTAAATGTATCAGACTCTGTAACTTTCATTTTTTCAGTTGTGGTATCATAAATCTCCTGGAATCTTGGGTTGTCATAGTCACTTACCAGTGTGCTGTAGTTTTCATCAACATAATCCATATCAACAGGCAGACGCTTGATTATAAACCAACCGTAGCTGGTGTTTTCAACCAGATCGCTGATTTCGTTTTCTTTGAGCTTGAATGCTGCATCTTTAAATTCCTGAACGAACTCAGTATTCTCATTGATGTAGTAGCCTTCAGGCTGAGATTCCATACCCGGATCCCATCCGTATTTTTTAATAAGCTCTTCAAAATCTTCTCCGCTTTTAGCTTTTTTAAGCACTTCTTCAGCAACTTTCTTAGCCTTTTCCTTTGCTTCCTTCTGTTTGTCTTCAGAAAGGGCATTGTAAGCTTCCTTTTTGGCGTCACTCTTTTCGCTGAGTGTACCGTTGTTATAAGCGTCCAGAGCAGATTCATCAGTAATTTCTACCTGAGATTCATAAGGAATGAGAATATGAATAACTCTGCTGTATTTGCTGGTGTCTTTTACAATTTTTTTGAAATCTTCTTTTGATGTTGCATAAACACCGTTTTCACCGAAAAGCTTATCATAATACTGTGAATGTTCCAGCATCATTTTGAAGAATTTTTCAGTCATATAATTGTTTTTAAGACCTTGTTTATATTCTTCTTCAGAACCGAATTGCGATTTTGTGTCTTTGTAGTTCTCTTCAATAGCTTTTTTGTCGTCATCAGTAAGTGTAATCTTCTTTTCGGCAGCAAGTTTTGGAGCTACAAATTCATTCTTTATTGTAGTAATAACCTGGTCAATAAACATTTTGTAAGTGTCATCGGTTTCTTTAATCTGGTCAACAGTCATGCCATATTGAGTATAAGTGTTAAGTGTGTAGTAATAAAAATATCTGAATGTGTCAAAATCAATGTCGAAGTCATCAATAGTCAGCATGACAAGGTTTTCCGTGTCAACTTTTTTTCCGTCAATGGTAAGAGAAGGCTCTGGAGCTTCTGACTCAGTAGAGCTGTCAGCTGTTGATGACGCAGATGTTTTTGAACTGCTGTCGTCAATCTTTGCTTTTTTGCTTCCGCATGAAGCAAGACAGCAGGCTGATAAAGTCAGGGCAATAACTGCAGCCATTATTTTTTTAATCATACTAATTTTCCTTTCATAAATAGAGATAATAACATTATAAAACTATATTGTGATAAATTTATGATATTTTTATAAATTTTTAATATTCAATATTTCTCTTTGCTTGACAGCTTTGAGGCGAAATAGTATAATTTAGGTACATAAAAGTATATAAAGCAGTATAATAATACAAAGCTTACAAAAGGAGAATGCGATTATGATTTTCGGAGAGTATATATCCCATAGAGGTCTGCATAATATTAATGAAGGAATACCTGAAAATTCGCTGAAAGCCTTTGAGCGTTCCTGTGAAAAAAATCTTGCCATTGAGCTTGATGTTCATATGACAAAGGACGGAAAGCTTGTGGTTGTTCATGACAACAATCTCAGACGTCTTTGCGGAGAAGATGTGTGCGTTTCTGACCTTTATTCTTATGAGCTGAATGAATATTCGATTTTAGGTACTGATGAAAAAATTCCGTATCTTTCTCAGGTGCTCAGGCTTGTAAACGGCAGAGTACCGATTATGATAGAGCTTAAAGGCGATTGGAATTTGTTTGATCTGGTAATACGGGTCTGCCATTTGCTGAAAAAGTATAAAGGGGATTATGCCATTGCAAGCTTTAACCCAATTGCGCTTTTGTGGTTCAGAATATTTGAACCAAGAGTAAACAGGATACAGCTTGTTACAAGATTCAAAGGCAAGCATCCGGTTAAATATCTGATAAGAAGATTGTGTGCATTTCCATTTGTCTGGAAGTATATTACCAAGGCTGATTTTCTGGCTTGTGACTTACGTTCAATAAGCGAAGAAGATGTTCTGCTGACTTTGGCAAATAATGTTGAATTAATTGTTTGGACAGCCAAAAATGAGGAGCTTGTGAAAACTGCTCTTGATTTTGCAAATACGGTTATTTTTGAAAATTTGCCGGAGGACTATAAATTCGATGATTAATTTGTCGAAAATTCGCAGGCTTAATTATTTGAAATTTATATAAAGCTACAAAAAAGAAGAAATTCTGAAAAAAGCGTTGACAAAATTGAAAAAAGTGTGTATACTGTAAACATAACAGCAAAGGCGCTGTGGACATAGTGTTCACAGTGCCTTTATTTTTTACCGATTTCAGATTGGTCATAACCAATCGGATATATTCAATATAATTTATAGGAGGATTTATTATGGGTGTTCCTGAACTTTTTGGATCGGATGTCTTTAACGATGCGGTAATGCAGGACAGACTTCCAAAGGCTACTTACAAAGAATTAAAAAAATGCATCGCAAACGGCGAGCATTTAACTCTTGATGTTGCAAATGTTGTAGCTAATGCAATGAAAGATTGGGCTTGTGAAAAGGGTTGCACACACTATACTCACTGGTTCCAGCCGCTTACAGGTTTGACAGCCGAAAAACTTGACAGCTTTATTTCACCTGTTGGTGACGGTAAAGTTATTATGGACTTTTCAGGTAAAGAACTTGTAAAAGGTGAGCCTGATGCTTCTTCATTCCCATCCGGCGGATTAAGAGCAACTTTTGAAGCAAGAGGATATACAGCATGGGATCCCACATCTTATGCATTCATTAAAGAAAAAACACTTTGCATTCCTACAGCTTTCTGTTCATACAGCGGCGAAGCATTGGATAAAAAGACTCCGCTTCTTCGTTCAATGGAAGCTATTGATAAATCAGCTAAGAGAATTCTTAAACTCTTTGGTACTGATGCAAAAAAAGTAACTGCCAATGTAGGACCTGAACAGGAATATTTCCTTATTGACAGAGATATGTATGCAAAGAGAAAAGACTTGATTTATACAGGCCGTACACTTTTTGGCGCACCTGCACCAAAGGGACAGGAAATGGAAGACCATTACTTCGGTACAATCAAGACAAGAGTTGCAGCATATATGAAGGACGTTGACGAACAGCTCTGGAAGCTTGGCGTTTATGCTAAAACAAAGCATAACGAAGTTGCTCCTTCCCAGCATGAGCTTGCTCCTATCTTTACAACAACAAACATTGCAACTGATAATAACCAGCTGACAATGGAAGTTATGAAGAGAACAGCCAGAAAATATGGATTTAAGTGCCTGCTTCACGAAAAGCCATTTGCCGGAGTAAATGGTTCAGGTAAGCATAATAACTGGTCACTTTCAACAGATACAGGCGTTAACCTTCTTGATCCAGGTAAAACACCTGCTGAAAATGCACAGTTCCTTACATTCCTCGTTGCAACAATCAAAGCAGTTAACGATTATCAGGATTTGCTCAGAATTTCTGTTGCATCTGCAGGTAATGACCATAGACTTGGTGCAAATGAAGCACCTCCTGCAATTATTTCTATCTTCCTTGGTGATGAACTTACAGAAATCCTTAAGACTATTGTTGAGGGTAAGACATATAAGGGCAGCGAGCGTGTAAATATGGAAATCGGCGTTGACGTTCTTCCAAGCTTCCCTAAGGATACAACTGATAGAAACAGAACTTCACCTTTTGCATTTACAGGCAACAAGTTTGAATTCAGAATGCCTGGTTCAAAGCTTTCAATCGCAGGACCTAATACAATTCTTAATACAATCGTTGCAGAGGTTCTTGATCAGTTCGCTGATGAACTTGAAGGCGCTGAAAACTTCCAGGATGCTCTTGATAACCTTATTAAGAGAACTATTTCTGAAAATCAGAATATTATCTTCAACGGCAACGGTTATTCAGCTGAATGGCCTAAGGAAGCTGAAAAGAGAGGACTTCTCAACTATAAGTCAACTCCTGAAGCTGTACCACATCTTATGGATAAAAAGAACGTTGATTTGTTCGTAAAGCATAAGGTATTTACTGAAGCTGAACTTGCTGCAAGAGTTGAGATTGATCTTGATGAATACTGCAAGACACTTAACATTGAAGCACTTACAATGATTGATATGGCTAAGAAGGATATCCTTCCTGCTGTTGCATCATATATTAAAGATCTTGGACAGACAGCAGAGCTTGCTAAGTCCTGCGGCGCTGAAGCTGAATTTGAAACAGAACTTGTTAAGAGATTGTCAACATTGTCAACTCAGACATATAAAAAGCTCGGCGAACTCGAAGATGCTGTTGTTAAGGCAGGCGACATTGAAGATGTTCAGGAACTTGCAAATTATTATCACGATGTTGTATTTACTGCAATGGGTGAACTCAGAGCAGTAGCAGATGAAATCGAAAGCTTGGTTGGCGAAAAGTACTGGCCATATCCAACTTACGGTGAAATGCTGTTCTATGTATAATAATTAGGTAATGCTTTCATAATTAAATATTGTAAAACACAAAGAGGTGTATGGCTGCATGAAAAGTGTGGCTGTATACCTCTTTTGTTATTAAATTTTAGGAGGAAAAGTATATGACTGAGACATTAAAAGCTGCAGTCGAAGAATTAGCTAACGGAACCGGTTTCCAGATTTGGTTCCTGATAGGCGCAGCATTGGTATTCTTCATGCAGGCAGGATTTGCAATGGTAGAAACGGGCTTTACCCGTGCAAAGAATGCCGGTAACATTATAATGAAAAATCTGATGGATTTCTGTATCGGTACAGTAGTCTTTTCAGTATTGGGTTATTCATTGCTTATGGGCGATGATATCGGAGGCTTTATCGGTAAACCTTCATTGCAGATGTTTACTGATTATGCAAACTTTGATTGGTCTGCATTTGTATTCAATCTTGTTTTCTGTGCAACAACCGCAACAATCGTTTCCGGTGCTATGGCAGAAAGAACAAAATTCATTTCATACTGTGTTTATTCAGCAGTAATTTCAATGGTAGTATATCCTATTGAAGCACACTGGATCTGGGGCGGCGGCTGGCTCGCAGACTTAGGTTTCCACGATTTTGCCGGTTCTTGTGCAATTCATATGGTGGGCGGTATCGCTGCGTTGGTTGGTGCAGCTATACTTGGACCTCGTATCGGTAAATTTGATAAAAACGGAAAACCAAAAGCTATTCCGGGACATTCACTTACACTTGGTGCTTTAGGCTGCTTTATCCTTTGGTTCGGTTGGTATGGATTTAACGGTGCTGCAGCAACATCTGTACCACAGTTAGGTTCAATCTTCCTTACAACAACTATCGCTCCTGGAATTGCAACAGTTGTATGTATGATCTTTACATGGATCAAATATGGCAAGCCTGATGTTTCAATGTGTCTTAATGCTTCACTTGCAGGACTTGTAGCTATTACAGCAGGATGTGACGTTGTTAACGCAGCAGGCTCAGTTGTAATCGGTGCTGTTTCAGGATTGCTCGTATGCTTCGGTGTATGGTTCCTTGATTATAAGCTTAAAGTTGATGATCCTGTTGGTGCTGTAGCAGTACATATGTTAAACGGTATATGGGGAACAATTGCCGTAGGTCTTTTCGCATCAAAGGCTGTTCCCGGCAACGATGGACTTAAAGGTCTTTTCTGCGGCGGCGGATTTACACTTCTCGGAAAGCAGGCTTTGGGTGTTGTAACAGTTGGCGCTTGGGCAGCAATCTGTATGTTCATCGTATTTATAGTAATTAAGAAGACAATCGGACTCAGAGCTTCAGCTCAGGAAGAAATCATCGGTCTTGATATTACAGAACATGGTCTTGTATCTTCTTATGCAGACTTTGCTCCTGCACTTTCAGAAGCTTCACTCGCATATATTGAAGATGACGCTAAGAGCGTTGTAAAAGTAACTCCTGATATGGAAGTTGAGCCAACAGTTGCAGCTGTTGAAGATGCTGTTCCTGTTAAAACATATACAACAAATACTTCAGCAAATTCACCTAAGATCACAAAGATTGTTGTTGTCTGCAAACAGCAGAAACTTAATGAACTTATGGATGCATTACAGAAGATTCATGTTACAGGTCTTACAGTAACTAATGTTCTTGGCTGCGGCGTTCAGAAAGGTAAGCCTGAATATTA
>JBJFBR010000220.1:3007-7386 GCA_051888545.1 Oscillospiraceae bacterium | reverse complement strand
ATTAATATCAGTTGTTAAGAACAACAAAATCATTATATGATTCCAGCGTTGAAACAGGGATAGTATTGCCCTTTTCCAAGGAACTGCTTATAGAAAATTTCAATGCTTCCAACATTCCTTTTTCAAGGCTCTGGTCGCAGAATTTTCTCATCTTTTTAACGTCCTTATAGGTCCTGTCCGCAGAAATCAGGTCGGCAAGATAAATAATCTGTGCAAGCACAGACATATTTTTGCAGGCTACTGTATGATATCTCACAGCATCAATAATTTCCTCATCGTGAATATCAAACAAAGTCTGAATAGCCTCTGCTCCTGCAATGGCATGAAAAAGCGGTACTGTCTGAGTTTCAATTTCACATACATTCAGGCTTGATTTTTTCACCAGTTCAAGCTGTTTATCAACGGGCATTTCCTTTGCCGTATCATGCAAAAGGCCTGCAATATAAGCCTTATCTTCATCGGCACCGTATTTTTTTGCAAGAGAAAAGGCTGCATCTGCCACATTCAGGCAGTGTGTATATCTTTTCTTGGATAAATTATCCTTCAAATACTTTTTATACTTTTCAATAACCTTTTTGTCCAACACAATATAACCTCAATTATACAATTTTTTCTCTCTAATATATTTTACAACATTTTTATCTAAATAGCAAGTGCAATCCTCATTTTTTTTAAGCATGGAGCGTATCTCTGAGGACGAGATTTCAAGTGGCTTTGCAGGCACAATTATAACCTCTCCGCCCTTGTTTTTCAGCTTTTCAGCATATTCTTCAAGATGCTTTCGGGTAACATCTTCTTCCCGTGAAACGCAAACCAATGCAGCCAGGGATAAAATCTCCTCATATCTATACCACTCATGAAAACTCAAAAGCATATCGCTTCCCATAAAGAAATAAAGCTTATCTTCGGGGTACATCTCCTTGAAATGACGCAGGGTTATAACCGAATAGCTTTTGCCCTCGTTATCAAGCTCCCAATCTGAAAATTCTAGTTTATCAATTCCTTGAAGGGCAATTCTGCACATATTCAGACGGTCTGTTCCTGATGCAAGGTTTTCCGCCTGCTTATGAGGAGGAATCCTATCAGGCAGAATTATTACCTTTTGAAAATCTATAGCTTTCATAATTTCCAAAAGGCAGTTTTTATGACCATTGTGTATGGGATTAAATGTGCCTCCAAAAATGCCAATGTTCATTTTACAAGCATACTCCTTTTAGGCAGGCTGTTATTTCTTTGAACGCTTTTTCCCCATAGTTTTCAGTTCAAGAACGTGCTCCTGAGGATTTCTTTTGAACAAAACTGCTTTTGAACCTATAACCTGAACCACATCTGCTCCGATTTTTCCTGCAATTTCACCTGCCGCCTCTTTTGCACTATACAGCGAATTATCCAGCACCTTGATTTTCACGATTTCGTGTACACGGAGATAATCATTGATCTGTGCCACCTGTGCATCATTTACTCCGCCTTTTCCGATTTGAAAAACAGGTTCAAGGCTGTTTGCTATGCCTTTCAGCTCAGCTCTTTGTTTTGAATTTATCATATATTATTTCCTTTCGCTTTTAAAATAATCAGAAAGCTTTTTCAGAGCATTTGCTCTGTGTGAAACCTTATTTTTATACTCTGCGGAAAGCTCTGCAAAAGTTTTTTCTCCGTCACCATATACAAAAATCGGATCATAGCCGAAGCCGTTTTCACCGCGCTTTGCACGGCTGATTCTTCCCTTACATTCCCCTCTGAAAAAGTGTTCTTTGCCCTTTTCGTCAATATAGCATATAACGCATACGAATGCTGCTGTTCTCTTTTCATCAGGCACATTTTCCAGCTGTGACAAAACTTTCAGGCATCTTTTACCCGGCTCGGCATATCTTGCCGAATAAATTCCCGGTGCCCCGTCAAGATAATCAACGGTAAGTCCGCTGTCATCAGCAATGACCGGCATTTTGAACATATCATAAATCGCTCTTGCTTTAAGTGCGGAATTTTCCTCAAAGGTTAAACCGTTTTCCTCAACCTCTATATCTGCACCCGCCTGACTTTGAGATATGACCTCTAAACCAAAAGGCCCGAGAATTTCTTTTATTTCACGCAGCTTGTTTTTGTTGTTTGAGGCAAGTATAATCTTCATTTTTATTCACCCTTTTTCTTCTTTCCGAAAGGAAAATGAAAGCCAAATCTGCTCTTCTTTTTAACAGGCTCTTGTTCTGCCGTTTGCTCAATTTGTTCAGTATTTTCAGACCGGTCTTCATTTTCTGTATTATCCGGAACATCTGCATTTTCGGAAATATATGACGCTTCTTCCGTTTCTTCAGCAGGCTGTTCCTTATCATCTGCAATAATTTCTTCCTGTTCTGTATCCGCCTCGGGCTCTTCAATTTCTTGCTGCACAGCATCATTTTCAGCTATATCATCTGTTTCTTCAACAATATTTTCTTCTTCCGTCCGGACAGTTTCTTCCTCTGCATTTTCCTCATCAACATCGGAATCTTTTAGACGTTCGTAATTGCCTTCAAAATCGCTGTCGCTGGTAAACAAAGCATCAACAAAGTCTTTTGTGGAAAACGGCTGCAAATCATCCAGCTTTTCTCCGACGCCCACCAGTTTTACAGGAATATTAAGGTCGTGGGAAATGCTTATAACAATACCGCCTTTTGCAGTACCGTCAAGCTTTGTAAGAATAATTCCCGTAATATCAGCTGCTTCATTAAACTGTTTTGCCTGATTTACAGCATTCTGACCTGTTGTTGCATCAAGAGCCAAAAGTACCTCCAAAGCACAGCCTTCTGCCTGCTGATGAACGATTCGGGATATTTTTGAAAGCTCGTTCATAAGATTTTTCTTGTTATGAAGTCTGCCTGCAGTATCGCATATTACTACATCTGCTTTTCTTGCCTTTGCAGCAGCAAGAGCGTCAAATACTACTGCCGCAGGATCAGAGCCTTCATTATGCTTGACAATTTCAACCCCTGCCCGTTCTGTCCAGACTTCAAGCTGGTCAATGGCTGCTGCCCTGAAAGTATCTGCCGCAGCTACAATAACTTTTTTACCCTGTTTATGCAGCTGATAAGCAAGCTTTCCTATGGTTGTAGTTTTACCTACACCGTTTACTCCTATAACCAAAATTACAGACGGTGTGGTGGAAAGATCAAGAGGCTGTTCCTCGCCCATCATCTCGGATATAATCTCTTTAAGCATATCCATTATAAGCTTTGGATCTGTTACTCCACGTTCCTTGACTCTTTCTCTTAAAATGTCACAAATCTCAACTGAAGTTTCAACACCTATATCGCACATTATAAGCGTTTCTTCAAGCTCATCAAAAAGTTCATCGTCTATTTTAGTGAATGAATTAAGCAGTTTTTCAATTCTGCCCATCATTGCGTCTTTAGTCTTTTTCAGTCCGGATTTTAATTTTTCAAAAAGTCCCATAACATTTCAGCTCAAAAAATGAGCGTTTCTCCTTTCAAAGTTTTACAATCTTTACCTTATTACAGCTTTACCTGATCCTTTTCAGTCATATTCATTTTCAAAAGCTTGGATATTCCGTCTTCCTGCATTGTTACTCCATACAATATATCCGCTTCCTCCATTGTTCCTCTTCTGTGAGTAATGGTGATAAACTGTGTAGTATCAGTAAATTTATGTAGATATCTTGCGAATTTTGTTACATTTACATCATCAAGAGCCGCTTCTATCTCGTCCAGAATACAGAAAGGTGAGGGCCTTACTTTAAGTATTGCAAAATAAATAACAACTGCAATGAAAGCCTGCTCTCCTCCTGAAAGCAGAGAGAGGTTTTTTATGACTTTTCCCGGCGGTTCAACTTTTATATCAATTCCGCTTTCAAGCACATTTTCCGGGTCGGTAAGAATAAGCTCTCCCTGTCCGCCGCCGAAAAGCTCTTTAAAAATCTGTTGGAAATTCTTATTGATCTTATAAAAACTATCGGTGAATACTGCCTTCATATTTTCGGTCAGGTCATTTATAAGACCAACCAATTCCATTCGTGACTTATGCACATCTTCAAGCTGTGCGGTCATAAATTCATATCTTTCCGAAACTTCGGCATATTCTTCTATAGCGCCCAGGTTTACATTACCCAATGCCTTTATCTGTGAACGCAGCTCAGCAAGCTCACGATTTGCCTCACCGATATTTTCAAGCTCTGCTCCACGGTTTTCTACATCACTTCTTGTAAGCTGATACTCGTCCCAAAGCTGTCCTGTAAGCTTTTCAAAATCATTTCCCACAGCATTTTTTCTCTCTGAAAGACGATTTATCTCACCGGAAAGCTTTTCCTTTTCATCGGTCTTGATTCTCTGTCTTGACCTTAAAGCATTAGCCTTATTGTCATACTCTATATGCTTTGAATGTGAAAG
>JBJFBR010000220.1:0-2907 GCA_051888545.1 Oscillospiraceae bacterium | reverse complement strand
ATTAGTTTCTTTTAGCTTTTGTTCACGGTTTGCAAGAGTTAAATCAATATTATCAAGCTGTGATTCATACTGCTGTCTGATTTCAGACGCACGTTTTATCTCCATATCCAGCTTTAATATCTGTTCATTAAACTGTGAAATCTTTTCCTTTATGCCGTCAATTTCGGCACAGAACTTCGCAGTTTCATTTTTCAAAAGCTCCTGCTTTTCAGAAAGTACTGACTTCTGCTCTTCAAGTTTTGCACGTTTTTCTTCAAGAGCTTGTATTTCATTTTTACGAGTGAGTATTCCCGTCGTTTTGGAAACACTTCCTCCTGTAAATGAACCTCCCGCATTTATAACCTGTCCGTCAAGAGTTACAACTTTGAATTTATATCCGTATTTTTTAGCAATTACAGCACCAAGGTCAATATTTTCTGCAATGCAGATTCTTCCCAAAAGAGAAAGCATGATTCCGCTGAATTTATTGTCAGCTTTGACAAGGTCACAGGCAAATGCCACAAAGCCTTCTTCATTTTTTAAATTATAGTCACTCTTTTTACCTCTGACTGATGTAACCGGCAAAAAGGTTGCTCGCCCTGATTTTGACTCCTTTAAAAGCCTGATTCCTCTCTTTGCACAGTCCTCATTTTCCACAATAATATTCTGCATTCCACCGCCCAAGGCAGTTTCAATAGCTACTGAATATTCCTTTGGAACAGATATAAGCTGTGCCACAGAACCGCATACGCCACTGAGCCTGCCCTGCTTTGAGGCTTTTATGATCTGCTTGACGCTATACGCAAAGCCTTCCATACTATTTTCAAGATCACCCAGCAGATTGAGCTTTTGCACAGTTTCCCTCAGATTTATATCATTTTCTCTGAACTGATTATTTACATCTTCAAGCTTTTTTAACTTGCTTTCATATAGCTTTTCATAACCACTGAGTTTGTTCTTATGCTCCTCAAGCCTGTCCTCAATTTCAGACTTTGATTTACGCTGTTTTTTCAGCTGAGAAGCTACAAAGCTTTCCTTTTCTTCAAGTTCTTTTTGGGTGTCTGCATCATTTTTAAGCTGTTCTTCTGTTTCTGAAATTGTGTTTTTGGCAAGCTCCACATTAAAACTAAGTTCTGATTTTTTCAGATAAAGCTTATTAAGCTCATCGCCTTCTCTGCCCATTGTTTCGCTGAAATTGTCTGTAACAGCACGTAGTTCTGAAAGCTCTCTTTCCTTTTTATTGGTATCTTCTTCTAGATTTTCAATAAGCTTATCAATTTCTTTTTCTTCGTCAGTTCGCTTTTCAAGTTCGCTTTCAAGAAAATATTTCGAGCTGTTGGACTTGTCAATTTCATCACGAATCTGCAGAATTGTATCTTCAAGGTGCTTGATATCATTTTCAAGTACTGCGCAATCAGCTGATGAACGTGTTTTTCTCAGCTCGATTTCGTGAATCTCCTGCTTTAAACTATCGGACTTTTCCGACTCCTCTGCACTCTTTGCAAAAGCATCTTCCATATCCTCATCAAGCTGCTCCAGCTCTTGTGAAACATCACTATACTGCTGAGAAAGCGCCGAGAGCTTTTCCTCATAGCCTTTCAGCTCTTCTATATATTTATCCAATCTATAAGCCCAGACGGAAATCTCCAGCTCGCTTTTTTTGCCGTCCAGTTCTCTGAATTTTTTAGCCTTTTCTGCCTGTTTTTTAAGAGGTCCCACACGGTCTTCAAGCTCTGATAGAATATCATTAAGTCTTGAAATATTATCCTCCGCTGCTGCAAGCTTACGTTCAGCCTCTTCTTTTTTATATCTGAATTTTGAAATTCCTGCCGCTTCGTCAAAAATCTCACGTCTGTCAGAGGATTTACTGCTGATTATATCGGCAATTTTGCCTTGTCCGATTATGGAATAGCCGTCTTTTCCCAATCCCGTATCCATAAACAGTTCTACAACGTCTTTCAGCCTTACATTTTTTCCGTTGATAATATATTCACTGTCTCCGTTACGATACAGCTTTCGTGACACCATAACCAGGTCGGCATCCTCAGGCAATGCTCTGTCAGCATTATCTATAGTTACGGTAACCTGTGCAAAGCTTGCTCTGGGACGGGATTTTGTACCGCTGAAAATAACATCCTCCATTTTTCCGCCCCGAAGTGTTTTTGAGGACTGCTCGCCCATAACCCACCTCATGGCATCGCCGATATTGGATTTTCCTGAGCCGTTTGGTCCTACCACCGCCGATATACCTTTATTAAAATCAAGCCTTGTTTTATCAGGGAAAGACTTAAACCCCTGCAATTCAAGTGATTTTAAATACATAACTTAACCCCTAAGTTCACATTCATATTTTGAAAGACTGCTGTCCGGCACAAATCTGATCTGATACTTTCCTTTAAAATACTCTGCATTACATCTTTTATGTCCTACTGCCTTGCTTATACTTGACGGATTTACAGCTATAACATTCGTTTTTTCTTTATCTGATTTTGAAATTATTGCTTCAATCTTTTGCCTGAAAAGCCTGCTTTCACAAAGTTCCTTAAATGCGGGATGATAAAAACCCCCAACCATATCACTTTCCACATTTTCAGATGCGTGAAGTCCGCAGCGAATAACCTCTATCTTATTTTTATCAAACTCATCCAGCATCTCAGAGCAAAGGTCAACCATTCTTTCAAAAGCTATCGGCTTATACACGCCGCTTTTATAAAGCTCTGCAAGTCTCGTACCTTTTAAAATAACCGTAGGATAAATTCTGACGGTATCGGGAGCGATTTCTATAACCTTTCCCATAGTTTTCAGATCATCCTCATAGCTGCTCTGATAAAGCCCCGCCATTATCTGCAAACCAAGCTCAAAGCCATAGCTTTTTATAAGTTCTGACGCTTTATACACATCTTCAGCGGTATGCCCACGCTCATTTGC
>JBJFBR010000219.1:1295-7395 GCA_051888545.1 Oscillospiraceae bacterium | reverse complement strand
GTAAATGAACATACCAGAGAAATCAACCATACTGAAAAACTTGGATGGCAAAGTTCAAATACGCCGCTGAAAATCGGTACATAAATGCACAATAACAAACAAATTACGGATATGAGTACCGAAAACAGTAAAAATGGATTTGAGATTGGATTAATTGTAAATAATGATTTTTCTTCACTTTTACACTCAAAAACGTGAATAAGCTGTGATATAATCAGTGTTATAAGTGCACCTGTTCTGCACATTTCAAGACTTTGACCTGATTTGAGCAAAATTGTGAAACATCCAAGAGTGCAAAGACCAATTAATAACCCGCGCACAATAATTCTGTTAAGTAATCCGCCACTGAAAAAGCTGTCACTTTCTTTTCTCGGCGGCTTTTTCATTACACTTTTCTCGCTGGGTTCAAGTCCCAGAGCTACCGCAGGTAAACCGTCAGTTACAAGATTTACAAGCAGAATCTGAGAAGGAATCAATACCATAGGCAGTCCCATTATTATTCCTCCAAACATAGTTAAAACTTCGCCAATATTGCAGGAAATAAGATATCTTACGAATTTGCGTATATTCTGATAAATTGTTCTGCCTTCTCTTACAGCTGAAACCAATGTGGCAAAATTATCATCTAACAATATAACATCAGCAGCCTGCTTTGTAACATCAGTACCTGAAATACCCATAGAAACACCTATTGATGCTTCTTTAATTGCAGGGGCATCATTTACTCCATCACCAGTCATTGCACATATTTTGCCTTTTGATTTAAATGCTTTTATAATTCTCAGCTTGTGCGCAGGAGTAACTCTTGCATAAACGCTGATTTTATCTATAGTGTCTGATAATTGTTGATCGGTCATTTTGTCAAGTTCTTTTCCCGTCAAGGCAATTTCACCATCGTGTAAAATACCTACCTCTTTTGCAATGGCACAAGCAGTTAGCTTATGATCTCCTGTAATCATAACAGTTTTTATTCCTGCACGCCTGCATTCACTTACAGCTTTTTTTGCCTCAGGACGTGGCGGATCGTTGATTCCAACAATTCCTAAGAAAGTAACTTTCCCGTCATTTTCCTGCGAAAACCCAAGTACACGTAAACCTTTGTCTGCCATTTCTGCACATTTTAATGTTATGGCTGTTTTTTCAGCAATAGTAAGGCTTATCGGCTCACCTGCTTTGGATAAGGTATATTGACATTCTCCTAAAATAATGTCAACAGCACCTTTTTTATAACTTATATGCTGTCCGGAAGAGTCAGTACATATTACAACCATAAACCGCTTTTCGCTTTCAAATGGTATTTCATCAATCCTCTTTAAACCAAGATTATCTAATTCCAATCCACTTGTTTTTACTGCTGACATCAATGCTGTTTCAGTTGGATCTCCGGTGAATTTGTATTTAGAATTGTTACCATGACGATTTCGTAAAATGCTTGTAGTTGAATGCTCAACTTTTGCATTATTACAAATACCTGCACAGGTCATAAGCTGTCTTAATGGAATACTGTTGTCTGCGATAATACATTTACCATCGCTGTCAACAAAACAGTTTTCTGAATATTTCAGTATTTCACCTGAAAGATAAATTTCAGTGACTGACATTTTATTCATAGTAAGTGTACCTGTTTTGTCAGTACAGATTACTGATGCGCAGCCCAGAGTTTCTACAGAATGCAGTTTATGAACAAGTGCATTTCTTTTAAGCATTTTCCTTACTGCCATTGCAAGGGCTATGGTAACAGTTGCCGGAAGGCCTTCAGGAATTGCAGCAATGGCGATGGTTATACCTGTCATGAACATATCAAGTATAGGTTCGCCTCTTATAACTCCTGCAATGAAAACAATAATACATACGCCAATGCAAATAAAAGCTAAAGTTTTCCCTAGTTCTGCAAGCTTTATCTGAAGGGGAGTTTTATCATCATCAATGGATTCAAGCATTTGTGAAACTTTACCCATTTGTGTTCTCTGACCTGTGGCAACAGCTTCTATTCTTGCTTTACCTTTAGTTACAACCGTACCCATATAAGCTATATATGGCCGATTGAGGCTGACAAATTCTACTTCTGTTGTTCTTGCAATTTTATTAACGGGTTCTGATTCTCCCGTTAATATAGATTCATCACATTCCAGATTGTTACATGATATTATGTATCCGTCGCATGATATGCGGCTTCCGGATTCAACTTCTATGACATCCCCGGGAACTATTTGAGATGCCGGAATTGTTATCAGCTTATTGTTGCGGAAAACTTTTGCAGTTGGAGCTGTCATTTCTTCAAGTTTTTCAAGTGTTTTTTCACATCTGTATTCTTGTATAAACCCTAAGGCCGCATTTAATACAACTATAATCATAATTGGAAATGCATCAGCGTATTCCCCCATAACAACTGAAATTACTGTTGCTATAAGCAATATCAATACCATTATGTCATGAAACTGTCCTGCAAAAATTTTCAAAGCACTTTTTTTCTTTTTAGAAATAATTTTATTTTCTCCTGTGATTTTTAGAAGCCTTGCGGCTTCATCAGATGACAAGCCAATGTTGTCAACTGGTTTTTCATCTTTGGTATGTAAATCTGCCGATAAAACATCAAGCATATCCTTTCTCCTTTCAATTTCATAGATTTAATACTTCTCTGACTATATTTTATTCATAATAAGTCTTAAAAATAACCAAGCTATAATACAATGATAATGTTATAAGTGATTAAATAAAATGAACATTATGTTAATTATTTGTGCAATATGTTGAATATATTGCAGAAAGTGTTATAATATTATTAGGAGAAGTATACATAAAAAGTATATGTTAATGTATTCTGTATTAAAAGAGGTGAACAATATGATTAAGCTAAAAGGAATACCAATTTTTTATGGAATAGTTAAAGCAAAACTTTGTTGTTATAAACACAATGAAGCTTCAGTTGAAAAACGTATATCTGATAATCCACAGGAGGAACTATCCAAATATGAATCGGCTAAACTCAGCACAATAAACGAATTACAAGCGCTTTATGAGAAATCTCTCAAAATATTAACTCGGAACGAGGCAGATATTTTTCTCATCCAGCAAATGATTTTAAATGACTATTTCTTTGACTCATCAATGCAGCAGCTTATTATGGAAGACAAGTTTAATGCTGAATATGCAGTCGTAAAAACAGCAGCGAAATCTTCTCAGCTGCTTTCCAATATAGGCTCTGATTACATAAAAGCAAGATCGGCTGATATAAAAGATGCCTGTGACAGATTGCTGAAAAATATGCTTTCTCTTTCAGATACTGATTTCAAGATGTCCGATAAATGTATTTTATATGCAGATTATTTTATGCCGTCAGAAATTATAAATATCGATAAAAATAAAATCCTGGGGCTGTGTACAAAATTCAGCTCAAAAAATTCGCATACTGCTATACTGGCAAGAAATATGAATATACCATCCGTTATGGGTTTAAAAGGACATTGTATTGGAAATTTTGATGGACATACAGCTATAATAGACGGATATGACGGATATCTGTATATTGATCCTGATGAAGAGACTGTCAAGCAAATGAAAAACAAAGAGGAACAAGAACAGTTTAAACGTGGATTATTAAGACAGTTTATTGGAAGACAAAGTGTGACTTTGGACCGAACAAAAGTTAATGTGTATGCAAATATAAGCAGTATTGAAGATTTGGATGCGGTTATAAACAATGACGGTGAAGGAATAGGTCTTTTCAGAAGCGAATTTATATATTGCAGTGCTGATAATATGCCTGATGAAGAATATCAATATTATTGTTATTCACAGGCAGCAAAATCTATGAAAGGAAAAAGAGTAGTAATTCGTACTATTGACATTGGTGCAGACAAAAATTTAAGCTATTTAAATATACCTAAAGAAGAAAACCCTGCACTGGGTTTGCGTGCAATACGGTTGTGTCTTGAAAGCCCTAATGTGTTAAAAACACAGCTGAAAGCCCTCTATCGTGCTGCTGTCTTCGGGAATCTTGCAATAATGCTGCCAATGATTATTGATGTTACGGAAATATATGAAGTTAAAAAAATCGCAGAACAAGCTAAAGTTGAATTGCGAAATGAAGGAAAAAAATTTAAAGATGATGTTGAAATGGGTATAATGATTGAAACTCCGGCAGCTGTCATGCTTAGTGATATTCTTGCAAAAGAGGTTGACTTTTTCAGTATTGGAACTAATGATTTGGAGCAATATACATTGGCTATAGACAGACAAAATACAACTGTCGAAAAATTTTGCAAACCTCATCATCTGGCAGTACTTCGAATGGTAAAAATAGTATGCGAAAATGCTAAAAAATACAATAGAAGTGTTTGTATATGCGGTGAGCTTGGTGCTGATTTAAAGCTGACAGAAGCTTTTATAGCAATGGGAGTTAATTCATTCTCAGTAAATCCTACTTATATTTTGCCGCTGCGTAAAAAAATTCGATCTCTTAATGTTTCAGATAAAAAGAAAATTCTCAAAAAATATAATATTATATAAAAATTTATACTTGTTCCAGATTAATAATAAACTTTTATAAGCCATAATATAAAGTTATGAAAAAATCGTCATTATATTTTTAGAAAATTCATATTTATGCTGTAAAATTATTATTTAAAAGCTAATATGAAAGTGTGTTTAATTTGGAATTCGGAATTTTGATCAGTAAAAGAATTATTATAATGTTTATAATTCTTATAATCGGTGCAGTATGTTATGCAAAAGGACTAATCACTAAGGAAGGAACAAAACAGCTTTCCAATGTGGAACTTAAAGTTGTAAATCCTCTGCTTATTTTTATGTCATATCAAAAGGACTATGACAGTAAAATGACTCATAATCTTATATGGGCATTTGCTTTATCGGCAATTTCATTTGCAATTACTATAGCTTTGAGTTATTTGCTGGTAAGTAAGAAGAGTCACGGTTATATAGTTGAACGTTTTTCTGTTGTATACTCAAACTGCGGATTTATCGGTATTCCGCTTATCAACGGAATATTCGGTTCTGAAGGTGTGCTATATCTCACTGCATATGTAACCTTTTTTAATCTTCTTGTATGGACTCATGGTCTGATGAGTATGAAACAAAAGGCGGACTTTTCCTCTGCCGTAAAAGCTTTTAAATCCTTGTCAGTAATCGCTGTGTTTGTCGGTCTATTATGCTATATATTCCAGCTTAAACTTCCGTCACTGCCTTCACAGGCTTTTCAGTACATAGCTGATATGAATGCACCACTTGCTATGCTTATTGCAGGAGCAACAGCTGCACAAAGCAATATTCTATCAGTATTTAAAAAGCCGAGAAATCATCTGATTTGTATGTATAAATTGTTGCTCGTGCCGATAATCACTTTTGTTATAATCCGATTGTTTAACGTTCCAACAATAGTTACAGCTACAATAACTATTGCATCTGCTTGCCCGGTAGCCACAACAGGTATAATGTTTGCAATTACTCTTGACAAAGATGCTGAAAAATGTTCTGAACTCTTCACTATGTCAACATTGCTTTCTTTGATTACTTTACCTGTAATAACGATAATTTCAACATCATTTTAGCTGCTTCCAATTAATGTATATTTATTTATTTTATGTTTATATTTTGGCACTTGAAAATTTATAATGAATAGTGTATAATTATTAATATGTTATCTAGATTAATCTGCAGGAAATGAGGCATAGTATATGTGTGGATTTGTAGGATTTACTAATAGAATAAATGACGCATCAATAGTCATTGAAAAAATGATGGACAGAATAAAACACCGTGGACCTGATTCTGACGGAAAATATGTTGATGAACAGGTTGCAATGGGATTCAGACGTCTTTCAATTATCGACCTTTCCGAAAAGGGAAGTCAGCCAATCTTTAATGAGGATAAGTCTGTTGTTATTACATTCAACGGTGAAATATATAATTATCAGGATTTGAGAAAAGAATTGCTTGAACTTGGCCATAGCTTTTATACACATACAGATACAGAAGTATTAGTACATGGATATGAGCAATGGGGTAAAGATGTTCTTTCAAAACTCCGAGGAATGTTTGCTTTTGTAATTTATGATAAAAAGAATGAAGAGATTTTTGG
>JBJFBR010000219.1:0-1195 GCA_051888545.1 Oscillospiraceae bacterium | reverse complement strand
GTTGAATTTACTCCTGATAATGAACCTTCTCTTGAGCAGTGGGTAGATAAGATTACTGATACATTTAAGAATTCTGTTGAGGCACATAAAATTGCCGATGTAGAAGTAGGATCATTCCTTTCCAGCGGCGTAGATTCAAGCTATGTAGCTGCTGTGGCTAATGTTGATAAAACTTTCACTGTAGGATTTGGGGAAGACGAGAAATATAATGAAATTGGCTATGCCAAAGAATTTTCTAAATATATTCATAAGGAAAATATATCAAAAGTGGTAACTCCTGAAGATTATTGGGGCAACTTTGCAAAAATTCAATATCATATGGATGAACCTTTAGCTGACCCTGCCGCAGTAGCACTTTTCTTTGTTTGTCAGATTGCATCTGAAAATGTTAAGGTAGTTCTTAGCGGCGAGGGTGCTGACGAAATTTTTGGTGGATATAATATTTATCACAATCCTGCGGATATGGCATCATATAATAAAATTCCTAAACCTATCCGAAAGGCTGTAGGTTCTGTAGCACAGCATTTGCCTCATAAGCATGGAATAAACTTCCTTATAAGAGGTTCTCAGGATTTGCAGGAAAGATTCATAGGCAATGCTTATATCTTTACAGAAAAAGAACGCAAAAATATACTAAAGATCAAAACAGATGCACCAAGTCCTATGGCAATTACAAAGCCATATTATGATAAGTGCAAAAACAATGATGAAGTTACACAGATGCAATATCTTGATTTACATCTTTGGATGGCTGGGGATATTTTGCTTAAAGCAGATAAAATGAGTATGGCACATTCTCTAGAGCTTAGAGTTCCTTTCTTGGATAAAGAAGTTATGGCTTTGGCTGAGAATATTCCAACCAAGCATCGTGTAACTCCTGAAAATACAAAATATGCAATGAGGCTGGCAGCACTCAAAGCTTGTCCTCCTCAGACTGCAAATAAGAAAAAGCTTGGCTTTCCTGTACCAATTCGTGTATGGCTGAAAGAAGACAAATATTATAATTTGGTTAAGGATAAATTTACATCAGCTGCTTCTTCACAATTCTTTAATACAGATGAGCTTGTAAAACTTCTTGACGAGCACCGTGCCGGACATTATGACTATTCAAGAAAGATTTGGACAGTATTTACATTTCTTGTATGGTATGATGTATATTTTGGAGACAATCCAAAAGCAGAATCGATTATTAAAT